>DATCEM010000312.1:0-2043 GCA_036510175.1 Solirubrobacteraceae bacterium
CGCCGCGCTGCATGAACGAGACGATCTGGTTGATCGCAGCCACCTGCGCAGCCGTCGGCATCACGGTCCCGATCACCGTGATCTCGAAGCCGAACGGGTCCTCCCCGACCGTGCTCCCGAGGATGAACGTCCCGGGGAAGCTACCCGCCCATCCATTACCGAGGATGTCAGTCACCCCGTCGAGCTCGGCCCCCCACCCCGTCGCGTCGATCGTGACCACGAGCCCGGTGAAGAGCAGGATCGCGTCGATGATCCCCGCGAACGTCCCCTTCTTTTCGTAGATCGGCAGCAGCAGCGTCACGAGCAGCCGCTTTTGCGTGAGAGTGAGCGTCAGCGTGAACGGGTTCGCGAGATCCGCGAGCATCGCGTCGACGTACTGCTCGGGCGCGAGCGCGGGGTTGCTGATGTTCGGGAAGCTGTCGATGTCGTAGAGGAGCAGATCGACGCAGTCCTGTAGGCACGCCATGAGCGCGGCGAGATCGCCGGTGTCGTCGACGCGGGTCTGATCGCTGAAGAAGTCGTAGAGCTTGAACGAGCGCCCCGCCGGCGCCGGTGGCTCCCAGGCCGCGAAGGTGGCGGTTGCGCCGGGGCTCCACGGCTCGGTCACGTTGCCCAGCGCGTCCGTCACCCCCTGGACGGTCAGCGTGTACGGCGCGCCGTGGGATAGCTCGGCGTCGGTGGCGATGTCGAACACCTTCGCCGATACCTGCGCCACACCGACGACGGTCGGCTGGTAGGCGATGACGCCGGGCGTCCGCGTGATCGCATAGTTCGCCGGGTTGAGCGCGTCGCCGAATCCGGTCGCCGAGACCGCAACGGGGGCCTCGTCGTACGTGACTCGGATCTGCTCGAAGCCCTGGGCAACGACGCTGACGATCTCGGGGCCGGCCGTACGCTGCGCGGTGAATCCCCACTGGATCAGCTGCGCGAGCGGGTCGGGCGGTCGAAGCACGACCGCAACGGCTTCGCGGTCGCCCCAGATCGCCAGCGGGTCGATGACGAACCGGAGCGATCCACCTGCGGTGACGGTTACGGAGCTCTCGGGGCCATCGTAGGCGGGGGTGAATGCCCCGGATACGTAGGCGTCCTCGCCGTTGACGATGATCGTCACCAGGGACGGATCCGTCGTGCTCGGGAAGAGATCGAGGTTGATGTTTGCGTCGGCCAGCGCCCCGGTGCTCGAAGGCTCGGGGAAGCGGTTGTGGATCCGGGTGCCGAGCGGCGGCGTCGGCGTGAACGTGATCTCGTCGATGTAGAACGCGGGGAGCTCGGCCTCGACGACGAGACCCGCGGGGCCGCGCAGGGTGAGGGTGAACTCGATCGAACCGCCCGTGCCGCCCGCTACCTCCCACCCGATGTCGGCGAAGTCGTAGAGCTCGCCCACGTCGACGCGGCGCACGAGCACGGGGACACCGGCGATAACAACGGCGGCCTCCCACCAGCACTGATCCGGCGCGCTCGATGGGCCGCGAGTGCGCGCGCGCAGCCCCATGACGTTGTCGGGGTACGTGCCGGCCTGCGCGGCCTGGATGAAGTCGCCCACCTCGAGCCGGCCGGTGAGCCCAGGCGTGTCGCTGCCGAGGCACAGGACCCAGTTCCCGTCCGGCGCCGTCCACCCGGTGGGCTGGATGCGCCCCTCGGTCGTGCCGTCGCCCTGGAGAAAAACGGTGGTGTCCATGGCGGGAGTCTACCTCGCTCCGCGCATCAGGCCGTCTGCCGGAACACCTCGAGCTCGTCCACGAGCGCGCGCCGGGTGGCTTGCGTCTTGACCATCCCGAAGCCTGCATAACCCGAATGCAGCAGCGGCGTACCGGTGTTGATCTGGAGCACGTCGTCGATGAACTGCGGGATCCCAGGGATCGGTATCCAATTCGGCGACGCCACGCTCGCGCCGCCCACGGTCAGGTCGTTCATGTAGCAATTGAGAACGGTGTCGCCGAGGCCGTTCGCGTTCACGATCGCGTCGAGCCGCAGCTGGAGCCAAACGCCGGGGTTGAATGTCTCGGTCGAGCACGCGAGCACGCCCTGGGTCGGCGGGCTCGA
>DATCEM010000313.1:0-2162 GCA_036510175.1 Solirubrobacteraceae bacterium
CGAGAGCGCGAGGTCCTCCACCACCTCGCCCGCGGTTACTCGTATAAGCGCATCGGCGCCCGTCTCGACATCAGCGCCCGCACCGTCGAGTCGCACGTCGGCGCCGTCCTGCGCAAGCTCCAGCTCACCTCGCGCCACGAGGTCGCCCACTGGGCAGCCTCGCGCGGCCTCATCGACGACGACGGGGACGAGCGATGATCACCGCCCAGGCAGATCAGCCGGCGCTCTACCGGTGCACGGTGTGCGAGGAGGACTGGAGCTACGAAGCCGGGCGCGGCGGGTCCGCGGGGCGAACTCGCGGGGGGCGGGGCGAACTAATGTCGATTAGTCCCGCGGGGCGGGACCGTAAGACATAGGTTCGGGCGCGCGTCGCGCCGCCAGGCGCCCCAGCCCGCCAAGCGCCCCAACCCGCCAGGCGCCTGAACCCGCGAGCCCCCCAACCCGCCAGGCGCCCCCTACATCAGCAGCTGTATCGCGAGAAACATGTAGACCATGCCGAGCGTCATGGCGGACATCGAGAGTCGGAGATCTCGGAAGCAGATCAGGGGTGCGGCGACCGCTCTGCCGACGGCGGCGCCTTCGGCGGTGACCGAGAAGGAGCCGGGCAGCGTGTAGCCGTCGATGCTGCGCATGCGGTCGGTGGCCCAGAGGAGTGACTGCCCGGCGAAGTAGGCGATAAGCAGGAGGGTGACCGGGGTCCGGTAGCCGCCCGGTGACCACATGTAGACCATCGCCGCGAGGTCGGTGGCCATGACCACCCAGAGCACGTTGATCGCGTGGCGCTCGAGGGCCTCGGTGAGCATCCAGGCGAGAATCACCAGGGCAGCGGCGGCGAAGGCGAGCTGCCAGAAGCTGCGGGGGATGTCGAGATGATCGATCGAGGACGGGGCGAACATGAACGCCATCCCGATCGCCATGAGCACGTGACCGGAATGCCAGAGCCGACGCTGACCGCGAGTGTCGAGCAGGTGGCGCACGTGGATCACGAAGACGGCGAGGAAGACGAGCGTCCAGATCACCGCGAGCCAATCGGGAAGGATGTTGATGGCGCCGTGCCCCGCCGAGCTCATCGTCATTCCCCCGGCAGTGATCGAACCGTGACTAGTGCTCGAGGCGTGACTGCCGCCCATGCTCATGTGCATGCCGCCTCCCATGGATAGGAAATTACCAAGTGGGCTCGCCGGGGCGGTCCGACCCTGCCGCGGCGGGGGTCGGGTTCCCCGTTCTTACCCGACGGCCGTCGCGGTCGAGGTGGGCACGGATTGGGGTTCGCGCCGGACGGCATGGGCCGGGTAGGGCACGAGCGAATAGAGCCCGACGGCCAGGAGGATGAACATCGGTCCGGCGTTCGGGTCGGTCGCGCCACCGGCGAACATGCCTCCGAAGCCTTGGCCGACCACCCAGTAGAGGAGGTTCAGGGCGATGGCGATCCACAGGAACGTCTTCGGCCTCCAGCTGCAGGCGACGGCCAGCCCGATGACGATCGAGAGCGCCGCGAGGACGACCGAGATGATCAGGCCGTGACCCTTGGTGACATCCATGAAGCCGTTCTGCACGCTGGCCAGCCAGGCCATCCCCGCCGGCGCCGTCTTGATCATGCTGTAGGTGGCGTTAGCGCTCGAGTTGACCGCGAGCAGCCACAGCACGCCCATGAGGAACCACAGCTGCGCCCAGAGCACTCGCGCTCCATAGACTCCGAGGAGACCGCCGGGACGCGCGTTGGGCCACACCAAGGCGCCGATCAAGGCGTAAAGGATGACTCCGCCGGGCGCGCCCGTGAGCGGATTCGCCATGTTCATGAAGAGCATCCCGAACGCCTCGCCGAACCACCACACGACGAGTACCCAGACGAAGGAGACGACCAGCGCCTGCTTGACCGTCTCGCGGTAGAGGAGCCCGAGGCCGATTCCGACCTGCACCAGCGCCGCCAGCGTGTTGTAGAGCACCTGATGATGCTGCATGGTGCTGGCGCCCCAGAGCAGCGTGCTCGCCAGCCAGTGGGGCTGCGCGGGCGCCATCCCCGTGAGCATCTGGATGAAGCCCTTCCCGTACATGAACGACTGGAACTGGAGGCCGCCATCGAGCAGCCAGATCAGACCGAGGACCGTCTGCACGGTCCGCCGGGTGTCGGAGAAGAAGTAGGCCCGCAGACCATCGAGGGC
>DATCEM010000314.1:0-6946 GCA_036510175.1 Solirubrobacteraceae bacterium
CCGGCTCCTCGGTCAGCAGGTCGAGGTCGGGCTCGGACGCGAGGTCCTTGAACACGGCGAAGCTCGATGGCTGCTCGGTGAGCACCGGGAAGTGGAACGTGCACTTCGGGCACTGCTCATGGAGCACGGCTTGCTCCTGCCCGAGATCGTAGGCCTTGTCCTGGAACTCGCCGCAGCACGGGCAGATGCGCAGCAGCCGCGTGCTCTGGAGCTCGAAGTTATTGATGATGTCCTCCATGATCGCGCCGTTGGCTGCCCAGGCCTTCGCGTACTTGTGGTACGTGTTGACATGCCAGTCGCTCAATGCTTCCTTGCTGGCCCAGAGACTGCACTCGTTGAACCAGCCGGGATCGTCTGGATGCTCCCACCAGGTGAGGTGGATGAACCCCGGGAGCTCCATGAGGTGATGACGGGTGTCAGCGAAGACCACTTTGAACTTCTCGTAGGCATCGGGGCTCGAAAAGCGTACACGCTGCATGCTCAAGTAGATCGCCACGACATCGTCCTTTCGCGTGTGAAACCGTCAGCGGGTAAGAGTGGGAAGAGGCTAGCGTCGCGCCGGCGCCCAACACAGGGCCGAATGGAGAAAGAGGATGGGCCGCGCGTCCATGTAACACGCCCCCACACCGTGGAGACGGACTGTGGACGGTTGCCCATCGCGCTCAAATTGGCACGCGACATAAGCGATTTGCCGCCGACAAGGTACCGCCGCCGGGGCCGGGCGCCGCCACGGCCATTCGTCCAAATGGTTAGGACCAACGGTCCGTGTCCGGGACGGCCATAGACCAGCGCGGGATTATGGACCGCGGGCCATTGTCAGTCCTCGGCGCGGCGTTCAAGGTGACGGTTTCCCCGTGCCCCAGCGTCGCGGCGGGACGGTCGAACCTAAACAAACCGGGCGGAGGTTTAGCGGTGAGCGATACATCGGCGGACGGCGACACCCTCACCTACGAGCACGCAGGGATGCCGAAGACCGGCACCTGGTGGAACGCGTTCGTAATCGGTCTCGCGGGCACGATCCTGGTTACCGGCATCGGCCCGACGATGGTCGTCGCCTTGGGGGCGTCAGCGCTCCCGATCATGGTCCTCATCACCGCCTGCGGCTGGATCCTCTGCCTCCTCCTCTCCGAGATGGCGGCGATGATGCCCGAGCGCACCGGCGGCCTGCCGTCCTACATCTACCCGGCCTACCGGGACCGCTGGCCTCGGGCCGCGCAGCATCTCGGCGCGTTCGGCGCCTGGGGCTACTGGCTCGGCTGGTTCCCCGTCGCGCCGCTCAACATGATCCTCGCCTCGTACTACGTCGTCGACCTCTTCCACCTCTCGACCAAGAGCTTCACGCCGCTCGGCACACCGATCTACTACTGGGCGGTCGGCATCTCGATCGTCGGGATCCTGCTCCTGTTCATCCCCTCGTACATGGGCCTGAAGTTCGGCACGGGCTTCGCCACGGTGCTGGCGGTGCTGGCGATGATCCCGCTGACCTTCCTGGCGATCTCGTGGGTCTTCCACCCGTCGGTCGTCCACTTCGGCCAGCTCTTCAACTTCCACCGGACCAATGGCTCGACCTTCTTCTCGCCCATCTACGGGCATAGCTGGTTCACGATCTACATAGGCTTCGCCTTCCTCTTGACCTGGAACGTGATCGCCATGGAAGCGGCCGCGTGCTACATCGGTGAGTGCAAGAACCCCTCTCGCGATGCCAAGATCGCCCTCAACCTCGAGGGCGGCTACGGCCTCTTCATCTACACCTTGATCCCGGTCGCCTTCGTGATCGTGCTCGGCAACCACGCGCTCGGCAGTCCGGGGCTGGTCGATCCGAGGACGATGTTCGTCACCTTCTCCTCGAAGGTATTCGGCGCCGGCGGCGCCTCGACGGCGCTCAACTGGATCATCGGGCTCATGCTCATCGTCGCGCTCGTGCTCTCCTGCCTGAACGCGATCACCGGCACGGCCCGTTCGCTGCACCAGATGTCGACGGACGGCAACTTCCCGAAGATGTTCTCCAAGCTGAACCGGCACGGCGTCCCCGCCTACGGCATGTTCTTCACCGTGATCTGCTCGATCGCCGTGGTGTTCATGGGCGGCGCGGTGCAGATCTACACGTTCTCGAATGTCGGCTACCTGATCATCATCGTCCCGGTGCTCATCGGCTACTTCTACCTGCGCCAGTTCCGGCCGAACCTGCCGCGGCCGGTCAAGCTGCCGGAGTTCATGAAGTACGTGGCCCTGGTGATCGCCGCGTTCTTCCTCTTTATTTACTTCTACGGCGGCCCGACCTACGCCTCATGCTCGTGCTCGCAAGCCGGCAAGTCGACCCTACCCTTCTACTTCCTGGGCTTCGGCGCGCTGGCCCTGTATCTGCCCCTGTATCTGTGGCGAAAACTCTATGAGGACAAACGCGGCGGCGGCGTGAAGGTGGAGGCGGACCCGACGATACCCGCGGGGATGGCCACGGAGGCGAGTCCGTGAGCGCCGGATCAGCGGAGGCGGTCGGCGCGGGCGTGCGGCCGCGCCGCCGCTCAAAGGTGGTCGGAACGATTGCCGGCGTCAAGGTCAAGGGCACGCCGGTACCGAAGACCCGAAGCGCCTCGGTGCTGCTGGCCAGCGAGGGGCGCGGGTTCACGGCCGCCAGCCTCGCGCTCGCGGCCGACCTCGCGCGAGCTGACGACGGCACCGTTCAGGTGCTTTCGATCGCGCGCGTGCACGGCGTCGGGTTCGGGCTCCAGGCTCCGGGGCTCATGCCGACAAAAGCCGAATGGGACGAGCAGCACGAGAGCGTTCGTAAGGCGGTGGCCAAGCTGCGCCGCCGCGGCCTCCAGGTAGAGGGGCAGGTGCTCGGGACGCGCAAGGCCGCCACGCGAATATGCACCCTCGCCTATGAGCTCGGAGCCGGGGCGATCGTCATGGGTGCCGATCAGTCACGGGGGTGGCTGATGGGTGGGATGATGTGGTCACAGGAGCCTCAGGCGGTCGAGCGCAAGGCCAAGGTGCCCGTCCACCTGGCGATCGACGAGCCGTCCTGAGCTCAGGCGCGGTCAGCGCCGCCCGCGGCGCTGACCGATCGGCCTTGCGACGATGAGCGACCGACACGACGTCCGCACCACCTGTCCGCGCGATTGCTACGACGCGTGTGGCGCGCTCATACGGATCGAGGAGGGCCGGGTCGTGCACGTGCGCGGCGACCCCGATCATCCCGTCAGCCGCGGCAAGCTCTGCCGCAAGTGCACCCTCGCCTATAACGGCGTCTTCCTCGACCCCGCCGCGCGGCTCACCGATCCGCTCGTACGCCGGGGCCCCAAGGGAGCGGGTCGCTTTGACCCGGTGAGCTGGGAGGAGGCGCTCGAGCTCATCGCCTCGCGGCTGGGGGCGATCACCGCGCAGGACGGCGCCCGCATCGTCTACTCCCATTACACCGGGAGCTTCTCGCTGCTCTCCTATTTCTTCCCCATGCGCCTGATGCGGCGCCTCGGAGCCACCGAGGTGGCGCCGGACACGATCTGTAACGACGCCGGCCACACCGCGCTCAGCTACCTCTACGGGACATCGCTTGATGGCTTCGATCCGCGGACCGCCGAGCACGCACGCTGCATCCTCGTCTGGGGCGCCAACCCCTCGGCGTCGGCGCCCCACCAGCACGAGCATTGGCTCCCGTCCGCCCCGGGCTCGGTAGTCGTGGTCGACCCCGTGCGCACGCCAACCGCCGAGCAGGCCGACCTCCACCTCCAGCCCTTCCCCGGCAGCGACGCGGCGCTCGCCTTCGGGCTGCTGCACGTGCTCGCTCGGGACGGCCTCGTCGACGAGCCGTTCCTCGCGCGCGATGCCGTCGGCGGCGACGAGCTACTGGCCCTCGCGGCGCCGTGCGACCCGGAGTGGACGATGGCCGAGACCGGCGTACCGGCGCAGGACGTCGAGCGCGCCGCTCATCTCTACGGCGCCGGCCCCTCCCTGCTGTGGATCGGCCAGGGCCTCCAGCGCCAGCCGAACGGGGGCAACGTCGTGCGCAGCGTCGCGTCGCTGCCGGCGGTCACCGGCAATCTCGGCAAGCCGGGAGCCGGCTTCCTCTACCTGAACGGCTTCGGCAATCGGGGCATCGACGAGGACTACCTGAGCGGCACGGCAGCCTACCCCGAGGTGCCCGAGCCGATCTCGCACGCGGATCTCGCGACGCGGCTCGAGGACCCCGAACGTGCACAGGCGTTCGTGTGCTGGAACGTCAACCCGATGGCCTCGTGCCCCGAGCAGGGGCGCCTGCGGCTCGCGCTCGAGCGCGAGGACCTGTTCACCGTTGTCGCCGACCTCTTTGCCACCGACACCGCCGACCTCGCCGACGTCGTGCTGCCCGCCGCGAGCTGGATCGAGTTCGACGACGTCGTCGTTCCCTACTTCCACCGGGCCCTGGCCGCGCAGGTCAAGGCGACCGAGCCGCTGGGCCAGGCCCTGCCCAACAGCGAGATCTTCCGCCGCCTGGCGGCGGCACTCGGGTTGCCCGATCCGCCGCTGCTCGAGCCCGACGAGGCGATCATCGCCCGCGTGCTCGAAGGCACCGGGGCCGGGCTCGACTTCGCCCAGTTGGCAAGCCGGGGGACCGTGTGGACACCGGCCGACGCGCCCGCGGTGCAGTTCGGCGACGGCGTTTACCCGACCGCGAGCGGACGTATCGAACTGGCCTCCGAGGCCGCCGCCGCCGACGGACACGGGCGACTGGCCCGCCCCGCCGCCGACGCGCGTCCCGCCGCCGGCCGCCTGCGGCTACTCTCCCCAGCCTCGCCGTGGGCGCTGAACACGAGCTTCAGCAACGACGAGCGGGTGGCGCGGCGCTCGGGAGCGCTGACCCTGAGCCTGACCGCCGCCGACGCTGCCGCCTTCGCGCTACATGACGGGTCCCTCGCCCGGGTCACCAGCGCGGCGGGCAGCCTCGTCGTCCCGATCGAGATCACCGATGCGCTGCCCGTGGGCGTCGGCCTGATCCCCAAGGGCGGCTGGCCGAAGCTCCGAGCGGACCGCTCCAATGTCAACGTGCTCACCTGCGCTGAGCCGAGCGACATGGGCGCGAGCACCACCGTGCACGGGCTCGAGGTGACGGTGACGCCGGTCAGCTAAAGCGAGGCGGCGGCGTCGAGCGCCGGGCGCGGGACGCGGGGGCCGGGATCTGCATCCTCGGCGGTCTCCGCTCCGCACGTTTGCATGAACCCGCGCACGCAGGCCATCGCCTCGCCCGGGTGGTCCCCCGGACCGACCTCGATCGGCGGCCCGAAGCTCACCGACAGCGCGTGCCGGTCCCACCGTCCACCATCCTCGGGGCGGACCATCCAGTTGCTTCCGACGGGCATGGCCTCACGGGTCCCCGAGATGTGGACGGGAACGATCGGCAGGCCGTGCTCGGCGGCGAGCACGGCGGCGCCCGAGCGCATGCGTCCCAGGCGCCCGTCGCGTGAGCGCGTCCCCTCGGCGAACATGACGAGGTTCCATCCGTCTCCGAGCAGGCGCCCGATGTGGGTGGCCTCGGCGCGCCCGCCCCGCCCGCGTCGCTCGAGGGGAACGGTGCCGAAGGCCAGCGACACCGCTCCGGCGAGCAGGGGCGAGCCGTAGAAATAGTCGGCGGCGGCCGCGACCACCGTCCGGCGGCGCCGCGCGGCCGGCAGCGAGAGGAGGAGCACCGGCGTGTCTACGTGGCTGCAGTGGTTGGCCACGAAGATCACCGGCGTCGCGATGTCCTCGAGCTGCTCGAGGCCGAAGACGTCCCGGCGCGAGTACGTGGCGACGATCGAACCGAACACGCCGCGCACCACCAGTTCGCGCGCGACTCGCGCCGGTGCGGTTCGCGCCCAGGCCTGGTCCCTGCTCGCAGGCTCCTCGCTCGCCACTTCGTCCGATACTACCCGCGCGCGCGAAGCTCCCTCACACAATCTTCCCCGGGTTCAGATGGTGCCCCGGGTCCGTCCCGTCGAACAGCGCCTTGAGCATCCCCACGCCGGGGGTCGAGATGTCCTGCTCGAGCCACTGGGCGTGCTCGGTTCCCACGGCGTGGTGGTGTGACAGGGTTGCGCCGTTGTCGACGAAGGCCTGCTGGACCTGAGACTTGACGACGTCGTACTGGGCGAGCATGTCGGCGCCGGGGCTCGACGGGAAGGCGAAAGTGAAGTACAGGCAGGCTCCCGCGTGGTAGCTGTGGGACAGGTGGCACAGGACATAGCCCTGGACGCCGAGCTCGGCGAAGGCGCCCTGCGCCGCAGCGCTCACCGCGTCATACACGGGCACGAGCCGGCTCCACGGCATCGCCGTCTCCGACACGTCGGCGGCGACCCCGCGGTCCAGGAGGAAGTCGCGGATGTAGGGGGTGTCGAACTTCTTCTGGTCATAGAGCGCCCCCGGGCTCGCGCCGATGCACAGACCGCCGTGGCGCTTGACTACCCGGCCGGCCGCCCGGCGCTGCTCGGTTACATGGCGCTCGCTCCCCTCGTAGCCGAGGAAGGAGAGTGACATCTCGGGCACGGAGAAATCGAGCCGCCGGGTCAGATAGGTGGTGAGCGCGCGGGACTTCAGCTTGTCGAGGAGCGTCGAGCGCGTGCGGGTGGCGAAGGAGAACTGCGTCTCGTGCGCGTCGGAGACCCGCGTCACCGACACCGAGCACTCGCCGGCGGCGATGTCGCGCATCGCCGACAGGCCGGCGGCGAAGGTGGGAAAGAGATAGCCGAGGATCTCGCGCCGCGCGGGGATCCGCCGCACGTGGACGGTGGCCTCGGTGATGAGCCCCAGACGTCCCTCGCTCCCGAGGACCATCTCGCGGATGCTCGGGCCGGTGGACATCGAGGGGATCGGACGGGTGACCAGCATCCCCGAGGGGGTGACCACGCGCAGGCCCTTGACGAGATCGGCGATGTCGCCGTAGCGGTCGGACTGCATCCCCGAGGATCGGGTGGCGATCCAGCCCCCCAGGGTGGAG
>DATCEM010000315.1:0-4914 GCA_036510175.1 Solirubrobacteraceae bacterium
CGAGACCGGCGGTGCGACGCTCTCGGGGGCCTGCGTGGTCGGCACCAAGGCCTGCGCGGCGCTGCTCGTGCCCGCGGCCGTCGCCCTCGTAGCCTCGACGGCGACGCCCAAGCCCAAGTCGACGACGGCGGCCAAGACGCGATCCGCGGTGAGCGCTCCCCACCCGACGCGCACCGCCGGCGGAACGTCGCTGTCCGCGGGGTCGCGAGTCCCGGCCGCCGGCGGCACCGTCGCGACGCGGGGCGACGTGGCGCCGACCTCGCGCAACGTGCGCCGGTTCACCACGGGGTCATACAGCGGCGTGACCAGCGAGGTGTCGAGCGAGCGCCCGCGCGCGGCGCGCTCCTCGGCGCCCGATCGCGGCGGTTCAGCCCAAGAGCCGGCCGCCGCTCCGAGCACCCAGCTCGCGCCCCGCCAGCACAGCGCCCCTCCGGCTACCGCCTCTCCGGCCACCGCCCCGGGGGCCGTGATGCCCGCGGCGCAGCCGCACGCGGGGACGGGCACCACGCCCGCCTCGGGTACCGGGGCCGGGAGCCCGCCGCCCTCGCAGGCTCCCGGCGGCGGTCCGGGCAACGAGCCCGACCGCATGGCCACGCGGTCTCGGTGAGCGAGCGCTAACTCGCCGGGGGAGTCGGCGCCTGGCCGCCGAGCGCCTCCAGAAGCGCCGTCCCGTTGGGTGAGCCGAGGCCGGTGCACGCGTCATAGCCCGGGCCGGCCTGGTAGGCGCCGTTGCTTCCCTGCGTGATGTCGCGGAACGCAGTCTGTGCTGCCGCCGCGTAGAGCTGAGGCTGGAGGAACCCTGCGGGCTTGCCCAGTGACTCGTTGATCAGCGCCGTCAGGCCCGCCCACAGGGGGGCGACCGCGCTGGTGCCGCCGATGGTCTGGTCGGCGCCGTCCACGCGGATGGTGTAGCCCGTCTCGGGGTCGGCGTCGCCACTGACGTCGGGGACGCCGCGGCCGGCCTGGCCGCTGTCGGCATTCGGTGGCACATTGGCCGAGGACTGGTAGCTCGGCACCGGGAACTCGATGCTCACGCCGCCGCCCCCCGCACCGCCGCCCGAGCCGTCGTTCCACACCGTCTCGCTCGTGATCTCGCCGTTCTCGACCTGGAGCGAGGTGCCGCCGCAGCCGAGCGCGTGGGGCGCCGAGGCGGGGAAGTCGACGTGCTGCTTGCCGTCGGTGACGCCATCGGTGGATCCGCTGTCGCCTGCGGCGACGGTCACGGTCACGCCGAGCGCCGCCGCATCGGTGAACGTCTGCTCCATCGTCGTGCGGGCCTGGGCGGTCCAGGAGTCCTCGGGGCCGCCCCAGCTGATCGAGACGATCGACGGCTTGTTCGTGGTGTCGTGGACGGCGGTGGAGACGGCGTCGAGGAAGCCCTGGTCGGAAGTGTTGGCGAAGTACACAACGATCGACGCCCCCGTCGCCACGGCGCCGATGACCTCGATATCGAGCATCACCTCGCCATCGGCGTCCTGGTCGACGCCGGGGGCATTGCTGCCGCCGTCGACGCCGACGGCGGTAACCGTCGGAACGGGGAGTCCGAGGCCCGTGAAATACGTGCTCAGATCGGCCTCGCTGAAGCCACCCCCGAGCTCGATGACCGCCACCGTCTGCCCGGCTCCCGTCAGACCGGAGGGGAAGCCGTAGGCCTGGGCGACCTGGACCGGCGTGTATGAAGTCCCCTGCCCCGATCCGGCGTGGAACTGGACGTGCGCGTGGGCCTGCGGTCGCTGGTCGATTCCGAACACGCCGGTGATGACCCCGGCCAGCGCGGCGGGCACCGTGAGCGGTCCGCTGCGCCCCCGGTAGACGCCGGCGGTCGGGTGGGTAAACGAGCCCAGCCCCTGTGCTTCGAACGCGCGCGTCACCGCGTCGAGCGACCCGCGCAGGGCGACGCTGCGTCGGGCGAGGTCGACGTCGAGGACCTCGAGGCCGTATTCGCCGGCGAAGGCGCGCACCGCGTCCACGTCATCCTGACTCGCGCCGTGGGCGCTGGCCAGTTCCTCGCGGGAGATGGTGCGGCGATCGGCTGGGGGCCGCGCCGCCTCCTCGTCGAGCCAATCGAGCGGGGCGACGGGCCGCAGGTACGCGGTTACCTCGACCTCGCTCGCGGGCTCGGGGTCCCCGACGCGCGGATGCTCGGGATCCGGCTCGCGCTCGCTGCCGGGAATCGCTACCCGATCGGTGGGTGCCTGCCCTTCAGATGCCATCGAAAGCCTCCTGGGAGATGACGCCGAGAAAGGCCTGTAGCCGTGGTGGGAACTCCCCCAGGCACAGGCGTACCTGGAGGCTAATCCCCGGCAGCCTCCGGATGTGTGATTTTTTCCGATCGGGCCGGACACGTAGGCTCTGCCGATGTCGCGCGCCTCTCGGATGGCGTGGCCGTTCGCGGCCTGGGTCCTCGCGGTGCTCGCCGTGGCGATCCTCGCGCGGGCGGTGCTGCCCGTCTCCGATGCCCCGGCGGTGGGCGGCGGGTCATGGCTTCCGCTCTCGGATTTCGACGCCAGTCATTACGTGGCCATCGCCCAGCACGGCTACAGCGGGAGCGTGACCTCACGAGCGTTCTTTCCCCTGCTGCCCCTGCTCATCGCCGGCCTTCATGGCCTCCTGCACCTGATCGGTCTGTCGGTTTCCTATGCCCTGGCCGGCACCGTCATCGCGATCGCCTGCGCGTACGGAGCTCTGTGGCTCCTGCGCCAGCTCCTGGCGCTCGACCTCGGAGCTCAGACGGCAGACAGGTTCGTGTGGCTGCTCGTACTCGCACCGTACGCATTCATCCTGCTCGCGCCCTACACCGAATCGCTGCTCCTCTTGACCAGCGTGGGGTCATTGCTCGCCGCCCGCCGGCAGAAGTGGTGGCTCGCGGGCGCGCTCGGAGCGGCGGCCGGCGCGTGTCGCCTGCCCGGCCTGATCGTCTTCCCCGCGCTGATCGTGGAGTACCTCTACCAGATGCGGCGATCCGAGCAGCACCTCTCGTGGGACGCGCTCGGCATCGCGCTCGCTCCTCTGGGCGCGGCCGCCTACTTCGGCTGGCTCGCTCTTCACGGCGGGATCAGCACCTATAACCGCGCCTACGCTGTCGGCTGGCCGTACCGCAAGTTCACCCTCAACGTCTTCAAGCCCCTCTACAACCCGATCCTCGCCCACGTCTTCCACGACGCCGTGGTCCCCTCGACCTCGCTCGCCGATGCGCTCGGGCTGCTGAGCTTCATCTTCGCCTTCGCGCTCCTGGTGTGGGGCTGGCGGCGGCTGCGCCCGAGCTACCGGGTCTACGGCGCGCTGAGCATCCTCGCCCCGCTTCTGACCACGATCACCGAGGGACTCGGGCGCTACTACCTCGTCATCTTTCCCCTGGCTCTGATCGCCGCGATGCTCGCGCAGGAGCATCCGCGGCTCGTCAGGCCGGCCGTGTGTGCCGGCGTCGTCGGCGAGGTGCTCCTCACCGCTTTGTTTGTGTCCGGACATCCAGGCGTGGTGTAGCCACAGATGACCTCGACGGAGGGTCCGGCCCCCGCCGATCGTGCGCTCGCGCAGTGGCTTGAGGAGGTCCGCTCCTCGCCCGCCTCGGTGCGCGAGGTCGGCGCTGCCGCGCTGCGGGCCGGAGGGCGCGAGCGGGCTGCTCTACGTCCTCCCGGACCGGCGATCGCTCAGGTCAGCGATGATCGGATCCCGGGCGGCCCCGCCGTCCGCCGCTACCAGCCGGAAGCTCATACGGCGACGATCGTCTTCGCCCACGGCGGCGGCTGGGTCCTCGGCGATCTCGAGACGCACGATCGTCTGTGCCGGCTGCTGGCCTCGGGCACCGGCGCCGGCGTCACCGCCGTCGACTACCGCCGAGCGCCCGAGCACCCGTGGCCGGCGGCCGTCGAGGACGCCATCGCGGTGATGAGATCCGAACGCGAGCGCCGCGGTGAGGACCATCCCTTGCTCCTGGCCGGCGACAGCGCCGGCGCGGCGATCGTGGCGCTCGCCTGCCTGCGCATGGCCGGCGGCGACTCGGCGGGCCCGTGCGGCCTGTCGCTGGCCTGCCCGAACACCGACCTGACCCTGGGGCACCCCTCGGTGCGAACCTTCGGTCGGGGCTGGGGTCTCGAGGAGGACGCTCTGCGCTGGTTCGTCGAGCAGTGGGTGCCCGAGCCCGGCCTGCGCGCGCGAGGTGACGTCTCGCCGCTGTTCGCCGAGCATCTGAGCCGGCTTCCGAGCACGCACATCGCCACGGCCGAGCTCGATCCACTCGGGGACGAAGGCCGTGCTTTCGCGGCCCGACTCCGGGACGCGGGCGTACTCGCGAGCCACCACGACGAGCGCGGACTGGTCCATGGCTTCGTCACCCTCGACCACGTATCCCCCGCCGCGGCCGTGGCCACCGAACGCTGGATCAAAGCGACGGGGCGCCTGCTCGGGTTGTGACCGGTCCTGAGGCTGGCCCCAGCACTCTGCCAGTCCGCTGCGGGGCGGCGGTCAATGACATCCTTATCGGTGTGCCCGATGAGGTGACGATCCGTGAATTCACCCGCCAGGCGGCTTCCTTCGAGCGGCCCGGCTCGCACTTCGCCGACCTCGACGTCCTCGACTGGATCGCCGCCCACGTCGAGGTGGGTCCCCGGGACCGGGTGCTCGACGTCGCCGGCGGCACGGGTCAGCTCGGTCGCCACCTGGGACGGAGCGCGGCGCTGACCGTCGTCGCTGACCTCACCCCAGCGATGCTCGAGCGGGGTGTGGAGGCGGTGCGCGAGGCCGACCGCCCAGACGTCGTGTTCGTCCGGGCCGATGCCGCGGCGCTGCCCTTTGCCGGCGGCCAGTTCGAAACGGTAGTGAGCCGGTTCGCGCTGCATCACCTGCCCGACATCGGCGCGGCGCTGCGCGAGATGCGCCGGGCGTGCGCGCCGGGCGGCACGGTGACGGTCATCG
>DATCEM010000316.1:0-3305 GCA_036510175.1 Solirubrobacteraceae bacterium
CATCTTCACCAGCCAAGCCGACCTGCGCACCCAACTCCTCGCGTTCATCGACCGCTACAACCCAACCGCGAAACCGTTCGCCTGGACCTACGAGGGAAAGCCCCTCCACGCATGAACCCCAACAACCGGACACCGTACTAGCGCCGTGTCGAGCGGCGCCGAACCACCCGAAGGGCTCGCGCTCGCCGAGCGAGCGGGAATCCACCGGCTGCCGCTCCCCACGCCGTTCCTCGTCGGCCGCGTCAACTGCTACCTGATCGAGGACGATCCACTGACCCTCGTCGACACGGGCCCTAACTCGGGCAAGGCCCTCGACGAGCTCGAGCTCGCCCTCGCCGCGCGCGGGCACAGGATCGAGGACCTGGAGCTCATCGTCATCACCCACCAGCATCTCGACCACCTCGGCCTGCTCGACATCCTCGCTCGGCGCTCGGGGGCCGAGGTCGCCGCGCTCGACCTGCTCGCCCCCTATCTCGCCGACTTCAGCCAGAGCATGGACGGAGACGATCGCTTCGCCGAGTCGCTGATGCGCAGCCACGGCGTGCCCGGGGACGTGGTGATAGCCCTGCGTGCCGTCTCGAGCGCCTTCCGCGCGTGGGGGTGCAGCGCACAGGTCACCCGGCCGCTGCGCGACGGCGACACGCTCGAGCTCCGGGACCGGACCCTGAGGGTGCTCCACCGCCCCGGTCACAGTCCCTCGGACACCGTGTTCTTCGACGAGCAGCGCGAGATCCTCGTGGCCGGCGACCATCTCATCGGCCACATCTCCTCGAACCCCTTCGTCACCCGCCCCCTGGGAGCCGATCCCGACGTCGAGCGACCGCGGGCGCTGATCACCTACATCGAATCGATGCGCGCCACCCGGGAGCTCCCCGCCCAGGTCACCCTCCCCGGACACGGAGATCCGGTCCTCGATCACCGTAGCCTGATCGACCAGCGCTTCGTCATGCACGAGCGCCGCGCCAGGAAGATGCTCGAGATGATTCGCGAGCGCCCGCTCACCGCCTACGAGATCGCCCAGGCGATGTGGGGGAACTCGGCGGTGACCCAGGCCTATCTCACGCTCTCCGAGGTCCTCGGCCATGTCGACATCCTTGTTCGCGACGGGCTCGCGCGGGAGTCCTCGAGCGACGGCGTGGTCCACTTCGAGGTGACGGACCCGGAGGGGGACGCCCACGAGGCGTAACCGGCGCTACTGCGTGAACGCCAGATCGGCCGCCTGCAGCGGGGACACCGTCACTGCCCCCCCACACTCGTAGGCTCCCTCGGGGATCGTCGTGCGCGTCGTGTGGGTGTCGTCGGGGGCGATCACCTGGAGCCCGTAGGCGGTCGTGCACCCGTTCGAGCTCGCGGCACCGTGGTTCACGCCGAGGCGGAAGGAGACGCTGGCGCCCGGCAGGACCACGAGCTCGGTCTCGTTCGTCTTACCGAAGAAGTCGACGGTCGTATGAGTCGGATTCGTGGGCAGCGCGCTCCCCGCCTTATCGAGGAAGAGGATCCCCGGATAGCCGTAGGTGCGGCACTGGTGGGGGGTGATGTTCCGCAGGGCGAAGCCGACCTCGCCGTGGCCCGTGGCGCCCTCCTGCCCGAGGAAGCGCAAGGCGAAGTCGGCGGTCACGCACGGCGGCGGGCCGGTCGCCGAGTTCGTCGTCGTGGTCGTGGTGGAGGTGGTCGTCGTGCCGGTCTGCGTGGTCTGCGTCGCCGTCGTCTGGGGGGTCGAGCCGCTCGTCGGGGGGACGGGGACGGCGGCAGAGGATGGCTGATTGCTCGATCCGCCGCAGGCGGCGAGCAGGAGCGCGCACGTCATCGCGGCGATCGCGGCACGAAGGCTCATGGCCATGTCCTTTGTCATCGCGCGCTCGATTCCTCCCGGCGGGAGCGCTCAGGCGTCATCAGCCGCCAGTAAACCAGGCGGCGGCGCCGATGCGATCGTGAGCGCCGGGCGTCACGTCCGGCCGCCGCCGGCGCCATCATCCAGTGAGAGCGCATGGCCGACCGCGACGAAGCCCACCGCGAATCCCACCCCCGCCGCGACGCCGAAGCGGCGCGCCGCGAAGCTGAGGCCCTCGGGGCATTCGCCAACCGCAAGAATCCCTTCTGGCCCGCCCAGGCCACGGTGCTCGCCGCCCTCGTCCTCGACCTCGGCCTCCCGGACAAGGTGACCATCGGCCCGCGCTGGCTGCTCCCGATCTTCGAGGCGGCGCTCGTCATCGGCCTCCTCGTCGCCACGCCACGGCCCGACATCAAGCACTCTCCCCTGCGCCGCCAGGTGGCGCTGAGCCTGATCGGGCTGGTCAGCGCCGTCAACCTCTACTCGCTCGTCGAGCTCGTCCATTACCTGCTCAAGGGAGGCAAGGCCGGCGGCCACGCCCTGATCCTCGCCGGGGCCGTGCTCTGGGGAACGAACGTCCTGCTCTTCGGTCTGTGGTACTGGGAGCTCGACCGCGGCGGCCCGATGCGCAGGATGCTCGTGCCCGACGCGCAGCCCGACTTCCTCTTCCCGCAGATGACCGAGAAACGGATCGCGCCCGAGGGCTGGATCCCCGGTCTCATCGACTACCTCTACGTCTCCTTTACCAACGCCACCGCCTTCAGCCCCACCGACACGATGCCCCTGACCCCGATCGCCAAGGTCCTCATGACCGTCCAAGCACTCGGGGCGCTGGTCACCGTCGGCCTGGTGGTGGCGCGGGCCGTGAACATCCTGTCATGAATGTGGAGCTCGAAGCTGAGATCCGGCGCGTCGGAGCCGAGCTCGCCGAGGCGTTTCCCTCCTCTGCGCGCCACCCGATGAAGGCGCTCGACGCCCGGGCGATGGAGCTCGCGGCGGCCGACCTCGAGGTCCGGGCGGCGCTCTTCCGCTTCGTCGACGTGGTGCCCGCGTGCCGCGGCGTGGACGACCTGGCGCGCCACCTCACCGGGTTCCTCGATGAGCTCCCCGACAGCCCGCCGCCGATCACCGCCGCTCTCAAGATGGCCGACACCCGCGCCGGCCGCGCCGCGCTGGGGACGGCGGCCGCCGCCGGCGTCAGGCACATGGCCCACCGCTTCATCGTCGGCGAGACCCCGGAGACCGCCGTCTCCGTCCTGCGCCGCCTGTGGACCCGCGGCGTCGCCAGCTCGGTCGACCTGCTCGGGGAGGCGACGGTCACCGAGCCCGAGGCCGACGCCTACGCGGAGCGCTGCGCCGAGGCGCTGCGCTCGCTCGCGGCGGCGACCGCGGGCTGGCCTGAGCGCGCGGCGCTCGAGCGCGACGCCAGCGGCGCGCTGCCGCGGGCCAACGTCTCGGTCAAGGTCTCCGCGCT
>DATCEM010000317.1:0-10154 GCA_036510175.1 Solirubrobacteraceae bacterium
AACGCCCCCTGCGTGCTCTTCCTCGACGAAATCGACGCGCTCGGCCAGAAGCGCTCGCAGCTCCGCGCGCACGCGGCGATGCGGGGCGCCGTCAATCAGCTGCTCACCGAGATGGACTCGGTCAAGAGCGACAACGATGGCGTGTTCATCCTCGGCGCCACCAACCACCCCTGGGACGTGGACACGGCGTTGATCCGCCCGGGGCGCTTCGACCGGATGCTTCTGGTCGTTCCCCCCGACCGGGCCGCCCGCGAGGCGATCCTGCGCCATCACCTGCGCCAACGGCCACTGGAGGGCATCGACGTGGCCAAGCTCGCGCGGCGCACTGAGCACTTCTCGGGCGCCGACCTCGCCCACCTGTGCGACAGCGCCGCGGAACTCGCGCTCGAGGACTCGGTGCGCGCGGGCCAGGCGCGGCCCATCGGCATGCGCGACTTCGAGCGTGCCCAGCGCGACGTGCACCCCTCGACGGGGGCGTGGCTCGAGGACGCACGCAACGTGGTCCTCTTCGCCAACCCGGGCGGGAGGTTCGACGACCTGCTCGAGTACCTCAAGAAGCGGAAGCTGGCGTGAACGCGGCCCAGCAGGCGCTCGCGCGAGCGCGGAGCCTGGTGGCGATCTCAAGGTGGCAGGACGCGATCGGCACCCTCGGCCCGGCGCTCGCTGAGAGCGCCACCGCGGGCGAGGCTCACTGCCTGCGGGCGCAGTGCCTGCTCGCGCTGGGCAAGCCGCGCGATGCCGCGGCCGCGGCCAAGCAGGCGCTCGCCGTCGAACCCGGCCGGGAGTGGGCGCACCGGCTCCTCGCGATCTCCGATCTGCGCACGGGCCGACGGCGCGCCGCCCTGACCGCGGCACGCGAGGCCGTCAAACTCGATCCCTCCTCCGCCCACACGCTCCACACGCTGGCGGTGTGCCAGCTCGCACTGCGTCATCGAACGGCAGCGCAGACGAGCGCGCAGGCGGCGCTCGAGGCCAACCCCCAGTCGGCCATGGCCGAGCTCACCGCCGGACTCGTCGCCGAGGCGCGCCGCGACTGGGACGGCGCCGAGCACCACTACCGCGAGGGCCTGCGCCTCGAGCCCGAGCACGGCGATCTCGCGCTCAGGCTGGGAAGGCTGCTGCACCGCCGCGGGCGGCGCAATGAGGCCGCCGAGGCCTATCTCGCGGCGGCGCGGAGCAACCCGACCGACGCCAGGGTGCGGCATGGACTCAGCCGTCTCGGGGTCCCGGTCCTCGGAGGTGGCGTCGCCCTCCTGATCAAGCTCGTGATCCTCAACGGCGCCCTGCGCTTCATCGGGGTTTCGCCGACGCCACTGCGCGTCGCGCTGGTGCTCGGGATCGTCCTCGCGGTCGCGGCGATGATCGACTGGACCCTGCGGCTGCGAGGGACGCGCGGGCTGCCCGACCACATCCGGACGGGGCTGCGCTCAGAGCACCGGAACTCGGCTCTCAGAGCCCTGCGCGTCGCTGCCCTGTTCGCGTTCCCGCTCGGCGTCTGGTGCGCCCTGATCTCCCGCTCCGGCGGGGGTGGAGCGGTTCGCGCGGCCGCGTTCTTCGCCTTCGCGGTCGCCGGGCTCATGGCCTCGCGCCACTTCTGGATCGGACCGCGCCTGGGCACGGAGATCATGCGCCGCGGCGCCGGCCAGCTCTTCGCTCGCCTGCGCCGGGCTTAGGCTGAGCGGCGGCCGCGCCTAAGCGACCGCGTCGCCGGCCTTCTCG
This sequence comes from Solirubrobacteraceae bacterium, assembly GCA_036510175.1. Classification (GTDB taxonomy): domain Bacteria; phylum Actinomycetota; class Thermoleophilia; order Solirubrobacterales; family Solirubrobacteraceae; genus Palsa-465. Next base: position 1,720 of record DATCEM010000317.1, read on the forward strand.
GCAGGCGCGGACTTCGCGGCCGACGGCGTGTTGCCCGCGGGCGCGGACTTCTTCGGCGCCGCCGGCTTGGCAGCGGCGGGCGGCTCGGGCTCGGTGGCGGCGGGCGGCTCGGCAGCGGCGGGCGACTCGGTCACCGCAGCGTCGGCCTTGGCGGCAGCAGGGATCGGAGCGGGGGTCGCCGCATCGCTCGTCGGCGTCGCCGCCTCGTCCGCCGGCGCCGGCGCCGCATGCGCCTCCGGCCCGGCGCCGTTATCGGCCGGCTTGGTCTCCGAGGCGTGCTTGCCCTTCTCCTCGGCGAGCACGGCCTTGGAAGGCGCGAGGAGCATGGTCATGTTGCGCCCATCCTGAAGTGGGTTCTGCTCGATCACGGCGATCTCCGAGAGCTCGCCCGCGAGGCGGTCCAGGAGCGCGGTGCCGCGCTCGGGATGGGTGACCTCACGGCCGCGGAACATGATCGTGATCTTGACCTTGTCGTGGCCACGGAGGAACCGGGTGACGTGGCCCTTCTTGGTGTCGTAGTCGTTCTGCGCGATCTTCGGCCGGAACTTGATCTCCCGGATGGTGATCTGCTGCTGGTGCTTGCGGGCGGCCTTCTGCTTCTGCGCCTGCTCGTACTTGTACTTCGAGTAGTCGAGCACGCGGCACACCGGCGGGCGCGCGTCGGGCGCCACCTCGACCAGGTCGAGATCGCGCTCCTGGGCATAGCTCAGCGCGTCGGTGGTCTTGACCACGCCGATCTGCTTGCCGTCTTCGCCGACGAGCCGCACCTCGGGTACGCGAATACGATCATTGATCCGAGTCGTATCCCGGTCCGGCGGACGCCGGTCGAACCTACGAGGGACCGGCACTAGTTGCGGAGGCGACGCTGCGTCAAGCGGCGCCGGGCGATGTGTTAGGAAAACCTTGGATCAACATGATCGAGTATAGCGGCGACTCGTCATGCCGAGCGATTTGATGTCTCGGCGCGGACGCGCTCGATGAAAGCGTCGACCTTGACCGATCCGGAATCGCCACGCCCGTGCTCGCGCAGCGCCACCTCGCCGGCCTCGCGCTCGCGGTCTCCGACCACGAGCATGTAGGGAATCTTGCGCAGCTCGGCGTCGCGAATCTTGCGCCCGACTGACTCCACGCGGTCGTCGAGCTCGGCCCGGACGCCGGCTTCGCGCAGTCGCGCGAGGACCTCGGCTGAGTAGTCCGCGTGGCGATCGGAGATCGGCAGGCCGATCGCCTGCACCGGGGCGAGCCACACGGGCAGCTCGCCCTCGAGGTGCTCGATGAGGATCCCGATGAAGCGCTCGTAGGACCCCATCAGCGCCCGGTGGATCATCACCGGGGTGTGCTCGGCGTTGTCGGCCCCGGTGTAGGTGAGCTCGAAGCGCGCGGGCATGTTGTAGTCGAGCTGGACGGTGCCCAGTTGCCACGAGCGGCCGAGCGAGTCGGTCGTGTGGAGATCGATCTTCGGGCCGTAGAAGGCGCCATCGCCCTCATGGACGTCGTAGGGCAGCCCGCGGCTCTCGAGCGCCTGGACGAGCGCGGCCTCCGCGTGATCCCACAGCGCGTCGTCGCCGATCCGCACTTCAGGCCGGGTGGAGAACTCCAGGCGCAGTTCGAGCCCGAAGATCTCGTAGGTGGCGAAGGCGAACTCGAGGCACGCGGCCACCTCATCCTGGATCTGGTCCTCGGTGCAGTAGACGTGGGCATCGTCCTGGGCGAAGTGGCGCACCCGGAGCAGGCCGTGAAGCGTCCCGCTCGGCTCGTTGCGGTGGAGCAACCCCGGCTCGGAGTAGCGGACGGGTAGGTCGCGGTAGGAGTGACGGGTCAGCGAGAAGAGCTTGCAGTGGCCGGGGCAGTTCATCGGCTTGATCGCCATCGAGCGCCCTTCGGACTCGGTGAGGAACATGTTCTCCCGGTACTTGTCCCAGTGACCTGAGGTCTTCCACAGCGCGCTGTCGTAGAGCTGCGGGGTCTTGACCTCGGTGTAGCCGCGCGGCTCCCCCATCTCGCGGCTCAGCTTCACCAGCTCGTTGAACACGCGCGTGCCTGCCGGCAGCCAGAACGCCATACCGGGCGCGACCTCCGAGAAGGTGAACAATCCGAGCTGGGGGCCGAGGCGGCGGTGATCGTTGGCGCGCGCGCGCTCGATCCGCTCGAGGAACTCCTCGAGGTCGCGGGCGGAGAAGAAGGCTGTCCCGTACACGCGCGTGAGCATCGGGTTGCGCGCGTCGCCGCGCCAATAGGCGCCGGCCACCGACTGGAGCTTGAACGACTTGATGCGCTTCGTGCTCGGCGCATGCGGCCCCCGGCAGAGATCGGTGAACGGGCCGTTGGTGTAGAGCGAGACGCTGTCGAGCGGGTGGGCGGGGTCGGCGTTCTTGACGAGGTCCTCGATGAGCTCGACCTTGTAGTCCTGGCCCTCGGCGCGGAAACGGTCGAGCGCCTCGGACACGCTGACGTCCTGGCGGACGAACGGCTCGTCGGCGCCGATGTGCTCGCGCATCCGCGCCTCGATGGGCGCGAAATCGGCGTCGGAGAGCGCGACCCCGTCGGGGAAGTCGAAGTCGTAGTAGAAGCCGTCCTCGATCGGCGGCCCGATCGAGATCTTCACCCCGGGATAGAGCTCCATCACCGCCGCCGCGAGCACATGCGCGGCGTCATGGCGAATGAGCGCCAGCGCATCGGCCCCGCTCTTCTCGGTGATCACCGCGAGCCGCCCGCCCGCCGGCGCAAGCGGACGCGCGAGGTCGCGCACCTCACCATCGATCGCCACGGCGAGCGCCGCGCGCGCGAGGCCGGGTCCGATGGCCGCGGCGGCATCGGCGCCGGTAGCGCCGTCGGGGAGGGCGAGAATCGTCCCGTCGGGGAGCTCGTAGTCCATGGCACGTTGGATCCTAGACGCGCTGGTACATTTGACGTCCCCGGACGATTAGCTCAGCTGGGAGAGCGCCGCCTCGACAAGGCGGAGGTCGCTGGTTCGAGCCCAGCATCGTCCATCCCGTCGTCGACTGGGTCTTTCGTACGCTCAATCCCAACGGCGACCGCGCCCTAAGGATGTCCGGCTGGATCCGTTCGGGGCCACGACATGTGACCGCGGAGCCGTTCCGCTCTATCTCGGCAATCGGAGCTGCCGGTTTCCCCCCACCAGGCATCCTGGATCGCTGCGCTGGGGCAGAGTACGCCTCCAGGGTGCCGCATTCGCTCAGTCTCGACGAATGTTCGGGTCGGGCATCTGAGACAAATGTCTCCCCTTGCCGACCGCCGTCCGCCCTAGGGTTTGGACACGATGGGAGCCACGGCCCACACCGAGCCCATGCAGGTGTTCGGTTCGATGCGCTCACTCGATGTACGCTCGCTCGCCGGTCCCGTTCTCGACGTCAACGTCCCGGCGGGTGTGCGGCTCGTGTGCGAGGGCCAGGCGATCGGAACCTTCTTCGTCATCCGCTCCGGTAGCGCCGAGGTGTGGCGGTCCGATCGGCGGCTGGGCGTTCTCGGCACCGGTGACTGCTTCGGTGAGATCGATCCGGCGTCGAGCGAGCCTCAGCGCATGAGCGTCGTCGCGAGCTCTCCCATGCGCCTGCTCACCTTCAGCTCATTCGGGATCGACCGGCTGTGCGCGGAGATCCCGGATGCCCGCCGGCGTATCCTCGCCTCGCTGCCCGAGGATTGGTCGGAGCCTGCCGAGTTACCGGTCTACGCCGGCCTGAGTTAGCGTCGGGGTGTCGCGTAACCCGGCTCAAGGTGATCCGCGAGAGACCCGTTGACTCATCAACTATAATCGGAGAGCATGGCGACGAAGAGCATCACCGGACTGCAGGGATCATCGCTCGAAGCGTGGCGGAGCTATCTCCAGAGCCAGCGCTCGATCCTCCGCGAGCTCGACGCCGACCTGGTGGCCGCGCACGGCCTCACGGCGCGTGACTACGAAGCGCTCCTGTACCTGGCGCAAGCCCCGGACTACAAGCTTCCGATGTCGGCGCTGGCCGAGAGCACCATGCTCACGCGCTCGGGCGTCACGCGCCTGATCGACGGGCTGGTCACCGCCGGGCTGATCGAACGCGACTCCTGCCCGAGCGACGCCCGCGTCTCCTATGCGCGTCTCACCGACGCCGGCTTCGCGAAGCTCCGCGACGCCGGCCGCACGCACATCGCCGGTATCCGCCGGCTCTTCCTCACGCATTTCAGCAGCGAGGAGATCGAGCAGCTCGCCGATCTCCTCGGGCGGCTCCCCGGAGCGCCCGGCGCCGGGACCTGCTCGGTCGAAGACCGCGTCGACTGACCACTCTCGGCCCGAGCACGCCTGGCCGCCGCGGGCGCGGCGTAATCTGGATTGAACATGGCGATCCATCCCGACACCGGCGTAGGCGCCGTCCGCATGACCGTGGCCGACCTCGCGCGCTCGCGCGACTTCTATGAGCGCGCGTTAGGCCTGCGGGCGACAGAGGGCGACGACGGGTCCCTGGCGCTCGGCATCGAGGGCGAGGCGCCCCTGATCGTGCTCACCGGCGACGCGTCCGCGCCCCCGCGCCCGCGCCGCACCACCGGCCTCTTCCACCTCGCCATCCTCATGCCCTCGCGCCGCGACCTCGCCGTCGCCCTGCGCCGCCTCGTCGAGGCGCGCGTGCCCCTCGACGGCGCCTCGGATCACCTCGTCTCGGAGGCGCTGTACCTCCACGATCCGGACGGCAACGGGATCGAGATCTACCGCGACCGCCCGCGCGAGGAGTGGCCCCATGTCGACGGCAGCCTCGAGATGGCGACGCTTCCCCTCGACCTCGAGGACCTCGTCACCGAGCTCCCCCCCACGACCGCCAAGGACGCGTTCGCCCCCGCGGGAACGCGCATGGGCCACGTCCATCTCGAGGTCTCGGACCTCGATCAGGCCGAGGCCTTCTACGCCGGCGTGCTCGGCTTCGACGTCATGGTCAAGGGCTACGCGGGCGCGCTCTTCGTCTCCGCCGGCGGCTACCACCATCACATCGGCCTGAACACCTGGCAGAGCCTCGGCGGCGGGTCGCCGCCGCCCGGGGCCATCGGCCTGCGCGCCTTCGACGTCGTCCTCCCGGACGCCGACGAGCTCGAGCGCGTGCTCGCCCGCGTAAGCGAGGCGGGACTCGAAGCCGAGCAGTCGAACGGCGCCGTGTTCCTGCGCGACCCGTCGGGCAACGCGGTGCGCCTGGTGGCGGGGGCGCTTCGCGCCCTTGGGAGTTCGCCTGGCGGCGAACGTCCCGGGCTGGGGAGCTTCGTCCCGGGGGAACTCCGCGCCCGTCGCCGCTAGGCTACGGAGACCGGCGACGTGGCGGAGTGGCTACGCAGCGGCCTGCAAAGCCGTCCACACCGGTTCGATTCCGGTCGTCGCCTCTGAGTGAAAGTCTGGTCCGCTACTCCGGGCCCGACATCACCGTCTACCAATCCGATCAGCGACGCGCCGCCATCGGTCGCGGGGACCGATGAACGTAACGTTTCCCCCTCTATCCGGAAAGACCGTTACGTGCAAGCACTGTGGCGGCTCTGCATCACGGCTTGCCGGCGGTGAGTAGCTCCACGCGGCGGACGTATGCGCCCACCGGCCGACCCGGCTCGCGCGTCGACTAGCCTCCCGTCCATGCCCGCCACGCCCGACGTCGGCCGCCTGTTGCGCGAGCACGCCGCCGACGCGATGGCGCTCAACGACCGCTTCCTCAATCCCCAGCTCGGGCGGATCGTCAGGATGCTCGGCTTCGATCGCGTGTGGACGGGCGGCGATGGCGCTCATCTCATCGACGCCGAGGGCAATCGCTACCTCGACCTGCTGTGCGGCTACGGGGTGTTCGCCGTCGGACGCAATCACCCCGAGGTGATCGCCGCCGTGCAGGAGACCCTGGCCGCGCACACCGCGAACATGCCCCAGCTCGGGGTCACCGTGCTCGCGGGCGCGCTCGGCGAGCAGCTCGTCTCCCGCGCGCCGGAGTCGATCGCCGCCATGGTTCCCGCCAACAGCGGCACCGAGGCGGTGGAGGCGGCGATGAAGATCGCCCGCGCGGCCACCGGCCGGCCACGGATCCTCTACGCCGAGCACGCCTTCCACGGGCTGACGCTCGGAGCGCTTTCGCTCAACGGCGGCGAGGAGTTCCGCGAGGGCTTCGGGCCGCTGCTCCCGGGCGCCCACCCCGTCCCCTTCGGTGATCTCGACGCGCTCGAACGCGAGCTCGCCCGCGGCGAGGTCGCCGCCTTCGTCGTCGAGCCCGTCCAGGGCAAGGGCGTGCACATCGCCCCGGACGGTTACCTACGGGGCGCGCAGGAGCGCTGCCGTGCCGCCGGATCTCTGCTCGTGTGCGACGAGGTGCAGACGGGCATCGGGCGCACGGGCCGGTTCCTCGCCCTCGAGCACTGGGGCGTCGAGCCCGATCTCGTGACCGTGGCCAAGGCGCTGTCGGGCGGGCTCGTGCCCATCGGAGCCGTGCTCGCCTCGCGCGAGGTGTTCGACAGGGTGTTCGCCGGGATGGAGCGCGGCGGCGTGCGGCACGGCTCGACCTTCGGGGGTAACGACCTGGCGTGCGCGGCGGCGCTGGCCACCCTGGCCGTGCTCGACAACGAGGCACTGGTGGAGCGCGCGGAACTGCTCGGCGCCCTGCTCCTCGAGTTGACGCTGCCCCTCGTCGAGCGCTACGAGATCGTCCGCGACGTGCGCTCGCTCGGGTTGATGTGGGCGATCGAGCTCGGGGAGCCGCGCGGCGGGGCTTCGCGCACGGTGTGGCGCGGCCTCGAGCGCGCCCAGCCGGGGATCTTCGCCCAGCTCATCACCGGCCCCCTGTTCCACGAGCACCGGATCCTCTGTCAGGTCGCCGGGCACCGGATGAACGTGATCAAGGCGCTCCCGGCGCTGGTCATCGAGGAGTCGGAGATCCGGCGCTTCGCCGCTGCGCTCGAGGATGTCGTGGCGCGCGCCGAGCGCGTGCCCTCGGCCGCGGCACGCTTCGGCTGGCAGATGGCGCGACACGCCGCTCGGTCGCGGTCGCGCCCGGCTTCAGTCGCGTCAGCGTGAGCTAGCACAACGCGTTCTCAGCTTCCTCTCATGCGGAAAGGTCTATTGATTGTGTTATGAGCCAGGACACGATGCCGGGCCTGGCGCCCGACCCGGCGCCGTCGGCACGGCCCGAAGTCGCAGGGGCTGACGCCGGAGCGGCGCTCGAGCGGGCGGTCGATTACCTGCGCTCGCTGCAGGATCCCGCCGGCTGGTGGAAGGGCGAGCTCGAGACGAACGTGACCATGGACGCGGAGGATCTGCTGCTCCGGGAGTTCCTGGGCATCCGCGATCCCGGGACGACCGAGCGCGCGGCGGTGTGGATCCGCTCTCACCAGCGCGCGGACGGCTCGTGGAGCCTGTTCCACGACGGACCGGCCGACCTCTCGACGACGCTCGAGGCCTACGTCGCCCTGCGCTTGGCCGGCGACCCCCCCGATGCCGAGCACATGAGCACAGCGGCGGCGCTCGTCCGCGACCTGGGCGGGATCGAGCGCTCGCGCGTGTTCACCCGTGTATGGCTCGCGCTGTTCGGAGCGTGGCCGTGGGAGCGCCTCCCGGCGCTCGCCCCCGAGATGATGTTCCTCCCCAAATGGGCGCCGCTGAACATCTACGACTTCGCGTGCTGGGCCCGGCAGACCATCGTCCCCCTGACCGTTGTCTTCGCCGAGCGCCCGCAGCGCCCGCTCCCTTTCGGACTCGAGGAGCTGCACAGCTCGCAGCCCGGGCCGGCCCCGGCGCCGGCGACGCCGCGGGCCCGTGGGCTGACCCTGCTCGACCGCGCTCTGCACGGCTACCACCGGGTGGCTCCGCGCGCGCTGCGCGAGCTGGCGATGGCCCGAGCCGAGCGGTGGATCATCCGCCGCCAGGAGGCCGACGGCGGGTGGGGCGGCATCCAGCCCCCGTGGGTCTACTCGCTCATCGCCCTGCATCTGCGCGGCTACCCGCTCGACCATCCGGTGATGCGCGCCGGCTTCGACGGGCTCGACGGGTTCACCATCGACGACGGGCGGCGGCGGATCGAGGCGTGCCAGTCCCCGGTGTGGGACACGGCGCTCGCGACCGTGGCGCTCGGCGACGCCGGCGTGCCCAAGGACGATCCCGCGCTCGTGAGCGCGGCCGACTGGCTCCTCGACGAGCAGGTGCTCGTGCCGGGCGACTGGTCCGTGCGCCGGCCCGAGCTTGAGCCCGGCGGCTGGTCGTTCGAGTTCGCCAACGACAATTACCCCGACATCGACGACACCGCCGAGGTCGTGCTCGCGCTGCGCCGGGTGGCCACGCCGAGCCAGCCCGCTATCGACCGGGGCATGGCCTGGCTGACCGGAATGGCGTCCAAGGACGGCGGCTGGGGCGCGTTCGACGCGGACAACACCCGCAAGCTCGTCAACAAGCTGCCGTTCTGCGACTTCGGCGCGGTCATCGACCCGCCGTCGGCCGA
>DATCEM010000318.1:0-7100 GCA_036510175.1 Solirubrobacteraceae bacterium
CCTACCAGTATGGGAACGAGGCCAACCCGCTCGCCCACTATCACGGGACCGCGCCCGAGATCCTCGCCGAGCTCGATGAGGTGAGCGCCTTCGTGGCCGGCCTGGGCACCGGCGGCACGTTGATGGGCAACGGCCGCCGGCTCAAGGAGGAGTTCGGGGACCAGGTGAAGATCGTCGCCGCCGAGCCGATGCAGGGCGAGCCGGTGCAGGGCCTGCGCTCGCTCGCCGACGGCTTCATCCCGCCGATCATCGACTTGTCCCTGCTCGACCGGAAGATCTTCGTCACCAACCGCGACGCGATCCTCTGGACGCGCAAGCTCCTGGACGAGGAGGGCATCTTCGCCGGGGTCTCGACGGGGGCGATCGCTCGGGTAGCCGTGCGCATCGCCGGCGAGCTCGACGAGGGCAACGTCGTCTTCATCGTCGCCGACGACGGCTGGAAGTACCTGTCGTCCGGTATCTACACCCGCCCTGTCGACGAGATCGAGAATCTGGACTCCACCGTCTGGTGGTAGACCCGCTCGGCGTCGAGCTTCTCCCCGATTGCCCGACGCGCCGAGCGCTCCTGCGGACCGCCGGCGCCGGGCTGGCGGCGGGATCGAGCTCCCTCCTCGCGGGGTGCGGTGGGGGGTCGAAGGCTAAGAAGAAGCTCGTATCCGACCCGGCCGTCCGCCAGGGCGACATCGCGGTCCTGAATAAGGTGCTCGCCCTCGAGCACACGGCGATCGCCGCCTACACCGCGGGCATACCGCTGCTCAGCGGGCACGCGCGCGCCGCCGCTGCGGAGTTCCTCGGCCACGAGCTCGCGCATGCGGAGAAGCTCGCGGCCACGATCAGGGGCGCGGGAGGGAAGCCCCGTCCTCCCCAGGCGAACTACGCCCTCGGGAACCCGAGCGATGAGGCCCAGGTGCTCCGGCTCCTGAACGTGACCGAGTCCTCGCTGGTCAACGCCTACCTCATCGCCATCCCGAAGCTCGCGCCCGGCTGGCTGCGCGCGGTCGCCGCGGGAATCCTCGCCAACGAGGGCCAGCACATCTCCGTCCTCCAGGCCGTCCAAGGCCACCCGCCCGCGCCCGCCGCCTTCGTCACCGCGGTCGAGTGACAGCGCAACCGATGACCGATCAGGACACGACGAGACGCGAGCTCATGCGCGGGGGCGCCGCCGCCGCGGCGGCCATCGCGGCGGCGGTTACCGCGCCCTCGCTGCTCGATCCACCGGGGGCGCTCGCCGCGCCGCTGGGTGACGCGGCGGTGCTCGTGTCCCTGCTCCGCGTCGAGCAGGTCCTCGTCGCCGCCTATGAGCGCGCGCTCGCGACGGGGATCCTCTCCGCTGCCGCGCAATCGCTCGTGCGCTCGTTCCTCGATCAGGAACGAGCGCACGTGCACGCTCTCTCGGGCGCGGTTCCCCGCGGCGCCGGGGCTTCGCTCCCCGACTCGCCGCAGACGACGTCGGCGTTCGACGCCGAGTTGCGCGCCCTGCGCATCCGGCGCAGCCCGACCGAACTGCGTAACGAGCGCCCGTACCTACGCTTCCTCGTCGAACTAGAGGTGGTCATAGCTCACCATTACCGTTTCGCCATCGCCAGCCTCGAGGGCGAGAAGCCGCTGCTCACCGCCGCCGAGATCATGGCCAACGAAGCGCAGCACGCGACGAGTCTGCGCGAGCTCCTGAGTCCGGGGAACGTCAAGCGCGCCGTGCCCAGCGCCTTCGTCGCCGGCACCACGTAACCGCGATCGCCAGGGCACCCGCAGTAGACCAAATGTCCACGCCAGGGGGCGTAGACCATGTAACCGAGCCCGGTGCGCCGATCACGGTGAGACCATGCACCGGAACTCAATCAATCGGGTCGCACGTGCCGTCGCCCTCACCGGCGTCCTCGTTGCCTCGCCGCTCGCCGCCGCGCCGAGCGCGCTCGCCGCGAGCCACCGCCACGTCGAGCGGCACGTCGCCATGTGCCACCGCACGCACTGTTCTTCGCACGGCACGAACCATCATGTCGGTTCCGCCGCATCCGCACATTCGACCGGTTACGCGGGGCTCGGGCGGACCCTCTCCGCCAAGCTCGGCCCGGCGCGGCGCGCGCCGGGCAGCTCGCCCGCCTCCACGCCGGCCGGCTCGTCAGCGTCGGCGTCAGCGCCGTGCGCCAACGCGGACCTCGTCCCCACGAGCAGCAACCTTCCCCAGATCGCGGCCGCGACTCTGTGTCTGGTCAACCAGCAGCGGGCACTCGACCACGAGAGCCCGCTGCGCGACAACGCCCATCTCGACAGCTCGGCTGCCGGTCATTCACAGGACATGGTCGCCCAGAACTACTACGACCACGTCAGTCCGACCGGCGTGACCCCGCTCGATCGGATCCAGGCCAGCGGCTACCTGCCCTCTGCCGACGCCTCCTCGCTCGGCGAGAACATCGACGCGGGCGCCTATGCCTCCGCGACCCCCGCGGCCATCGTCGCCGACTGGATGGCCTCGCCCGACCATCGCGCCAACATCCTCAATTCCGCCTTCGTCGACAGCGGCGTCGGGGTCGTCGCCCAGATCCCCGCTCAGTTCGCGAGCAGCCAGATCGGCGCTACCTACACCCAGGACTTCGGCGCCATCGAGTCTCCCAGCGGCGTCATCTCCTGAGGCTGCGCGCTCAGGTGATGTCGATCTGCGTGCCGAGCTGAAGGTACCGGTAGAGATGCGTGATGTCGGGGTCGCGCAGACGGACGCAGCCGTGCGAGGGACGGCCCGGGATGAGCTGCGGCGCATTGGTGCCGTGGATGCCGACGACGCCGCCACCGGGCCATTCGCTCTCGGTCGGGGCGTAGGCGCTGGTGGCGACCCCATAGGGGCCGAGGAACGGGTCGTCGGTGAGCCGGAAGCGCTCGAGCACCCAGTAGTGCCCCGCGGGGGTCGGCAGCGAGGCGCGGCCGACGCCGACGCGCGCGCTCCAGATCGGCTTGTCGAGCCGGTTGTAGTACGTAGCCCGCTCCTTTGAGCGACTGACCACGAGCAGGCCGTACACGGTGTGCAGCGGACCCAGGGCGCTCGCCGGCACCCAGCCCGTCTTACCGTTGGGCCGTCCCGGGATCGAGATGTCGATCCAGTCGGCGCCGGGCGCCGGCCCGCGCTGCTCGCTCAAGGCCTCGTAGATCTGCGCCTGGTCGAGCCCGTCCGGGGTGAGGAAGCGCAGCCGCGCGACCCGTCGCCCGTGGGCCGACGGAGTGGCACGAGCGATTGCGGCCACCTGGGGGTACGCCCAGTACCCGACCGAGCTGTGGGAGAGAATTGTGAGCAACGGCGGAGGCTGTGCGCCCGGCGGACTGGGGGCGGAACCGGCCGCGGCCGCGGCAACGGCGCCCGGCCCGAGGGCCAGGGCGCCGATACCTAGAACGAGGGGGAGTAACCGGGTCGCGTGGACGGCGAGACGATTACGCACGCTTCTCGACAATGCCTCAGCCCGTGGGCGTGTAGTGCGTGGGCTTCTTGGCGAGCACGAATCCGTGCTCGATCGAGGTATTGCAGGCCCTGGCCGTATCCGTGCTCTTCACCTTCGCGAGGAGCATGTGGTGGCCGTAGTGGACGTGCTTCAGGTTCACCGAGAGGAAGAAGAAGCTCGTCTTCGGGCCGTTCAGCGTCTTGAGCTTATGACCGTCGAGGTAGAAGGTCACGCTCTTGACACCGACCGAGGTGAGCCGGGCGGTGAACGACTTTTGGACCTTGGCGAAAACGCCCAGGAGCTTCGGCTTGCTCGGGCACGCGGCCAGTGGCGGTGGCTTGGGCTTGACCACGACCTGCTCCGCGGCTTGGCCGCAGCCGTCGGTGACCGACGCGTTGTTCGCGTCGCCGCTGTAGGTGGCGACCCACTGGTAGGTGCCGGGCGTGGTCTCGGTGATCACCGGCGAGGGGTAGCTCCCGTCGTTGATTACCGTGACCGGCGGGCCCGAGGCGAGCGAGTGCGAGCACGTCTTGTCGCTGATCGAGTAGAGGTTGAAGGTGATCGTCCCGGTGGGGGCGTTACCGCCGCTCAACGTGGCCTGGTCGGAGATCGTGCCGCCGACGAGGACGCCCGGCGAAGCCTTGGTGACGATCAACGGAGTCGCCTGAATAATCGGGGGTGGCGGGGGTGGTGAGGGTGGCGGAGTGACGACGACCTGCTCGGACGGCTCATTGCAGGCCTCGGCGATCGCAGTGTTGTTCGCGTCACCGCCGTAGCTGGCGACCCACTGGTAGCTGCCGGCCGTGCTCTCGGTGACCGCGGGTGAGGTGTAGGTGCCATTGCCGTTGACCGTCGCCGTGCCCGTGCTCAGCGAGTTCGAGCACGTGGTGTCGCTCGCGGCGTAGAGATTGAAGGTGATCGTGCCCGTCGGCGTCCGTCCGCCGCTCAGGGTCGCCGAGTCGGAGATCGTGCCGCCCGCCGCGACGCCCGCCGAAGCCGTCGTCGCGATCGCCGGGCTGGCATAGCAGTTCGGGACCGTGAGGTTGTTCGAGTAGGAGTCGGCGTTCCCGTCCGTGGTCTGGGCCGCCGTCCAGGAGGACGAGGCGACCAGAGCACCGGCGGCGCTGGGGACCGGGACGGTCAAGGTATAGGTGTCCAGGGGGAAGGTCACCGAACCGTTGATGGTGACCGGCGAGCCGCCGGTCGGCGTGTAAACGATCTTCCACTGCGGCGTGTTCTCGCCGCCGTTGCCCGTACCGGGCGGATTGGCAAACGCCGACCAGACGAAGGTCACCGTGTTACCCGTCGTCGCTGGAGCACAGGCCGTGGACACGCTCTCGTCGTGCGCCTGAGCGCTCGCGGCGAAGGCAAAGAAGGCGAGGAGGACCAGAGGCACTATGCGCCGGCTGGCGTGCTTGCGCGCCCGAGGACTCCGGCGCGAGGGAATCGAACTATCGGCGGTCATTCCGGTGCTCCTCTATTGGGATGTGGCTCACGCGGACCCCAGGGTCATGGGCGTTCCGTGCGCCGCGCTGATACTTTGGTCGCCCGCTAGGCCGAGACGCAGCGAGCAGTGATGAGAGCGAAGCCGCCACCAGCGAGATCCTGGAATTACCCCCAGCATGCCCCGAGCGGCAAACGCTCATAAACGTGAGTCAATCCTCCTAAGGGCTGAGAGTCAAGTCACGGCACGCAAGTGTCCGATTCGCGACACCCGAGGCTCTCTGTTAGCCTTGAAGTGTCCGAAATCGGACAAGGGCGATCCCAGGGAGGTGGTCGGTGGTCCAGGGGAGTGAAGCTCGCGGGCGCGCTGCGCGCAGGCGCGGTGAGAGCTCGGCACGGGACGGGGAAAGGCACGATGAGGTGCGGGTCCTCGACGTGGATCCGGAGCTCGGGCGCTACCTCCCCCGAGACGAGCTGGAGCTCGCGTCCGACGCCGCCGTCGCGCCGCTGCACACGATCGCGCGAGGCACGACGTCGTTCGTCATCGACGAGTCCCTGACCCACTCGCACCTGGGCCTGCTCATGCTCGAGGGGCTGATCGTGCGCCACGTGTTCTTCGGTCAGCTCGGAGCCACCGAGTTCTACGGCCCCGGGGACCTGCTGCGCCCCTGGATCCGGCGCTCGGACAGCGCGGTACAGGTGCGGTGGGAGGTGCTCGCCACGGCCCGCATGGCTGCGCTCGATCGGGACTTCGCCAACCGGGTCTGCGCGTGGCCTCAGATCGCTGCCGGCCTGCTCGACCGCGCCGCCGAACGCTCGGACTCCCAAGCCCTCCAAGCGGCCCTCCAGCAGGCCAAGCGCGCCGAGGACCGGGTGCTCCTCGCGCTGTGGTACTTCGCCGGGCGCTGGGGCGAGACCGGACCCGAGGGCCGAACGGTCAGGCTGCCCAAGATCACCGGCGAGCTGCTCGCGCGCTTCGTGGGGACCAGGCGCCAGACGGTGAGCACCGCGCTCGGCCGGCTCGTGGACAGCGGCGAGCTCAGGCGGAACCCCGACGGCACGATCACCCTGCCCCGTCAGCCGCCCCAACTCGAGGGCCTGGCACCGGGTCGGCGCGAGCCCGACGGGGAACCACTCGCCGGCCAACAGGGCTGACCCGCGGCGGCGGCCCCGCGGCCGCCCGGCCTACACGTGGAGCAGGTGGCTCCAGAACCACACGGGCGCGAGTATCGCGGCCAGCGCGAGGGCCGCCGCCGCGAGCATGGCCACGGTCATCACCGTGTTCCCGTCTCGGTTGTAGCGGCTGGCCCAGTAGAGCCCGAGGAGGAGCCCCAAGGGGGCGACCGCGAGCGCCGCGAGAACGGCGATCGCGACATGGATCCAGTCGGTCCGCCCGCTCGAGCCGCCCGTGTACCAGCGGGCGCTTGGCAGCTCGATCCGGCGCCGAGCGCTCCGTGCCGCCCGGGCCGCCTCGAGATCGGTGCCGCACACCGCGCAGCCCGCGGCGAACGGGGTCACCGTCTGGCCGCAGTTAGGGCAGTGGGTGATTGCGCGTGGCATGGCTCAACGATACGGCCACAGTCGGCTGGTAGCCTCGCGTCAGCGATGAAGCTGACCCAAGAACTGTACGACGAGATCCTCGATCACGCGCGCGCCGAGGCGCCCGCCGAATGCTGCGGCATGATCGCCTCGCGCGACGGCGAGGCGGTGCAGGTCTACCGGGCGACGAACGCGGCGGCGAGCCCGCCCTACGCGTATGAGATCGACAGCGCGGACCTGTACCGGATCCAGATGGCGATCGACGACGCGGACCTCGACCTCGGGGCGATCTACCACTCGCACCCGCGCAGCGCGCCCTATCCGTCGCAGACCGACATCAGCTTGGCGTTCTATCCCGACGCGCTCTACATCATCGTCGGCTTGAAGGGCGCAGAGCCCTCGGCGCGGGCGTTCAGCATCCGGGACGGCCAGGTGGCGGAGGCTGAGCTGGTCGTGGGGTGATGGCCGCCGGGCGCTCCACGTCGGATGCGCTCGAGTGCCCGACATGCGCCGGGATGTACGCGCCCCAGGAGCGGTTCTGCCCGAGCTGTGGCACGCCGCTCGTCCACGGCGGCGAGGCGGCCCTCAGCAGCCCGCTCACCGCGCGCCAGGAACGGGCCCGCAAGATCAAGCCGCAGTTCGCCGAGGGGGACCTCGTGTACGTGGTCGGCGCGCGCAATCAGGCCGAGGGCG
>DATCEM010000319.1:0-2446 GCA_036510175.1 Solirubrobacteraceae bacterium
GGCGCTGCCTGGGCGCGAGCTTCGCCATGCTCGAGATGAAGACGGCGCTGCGCGCGGTGCTCGAGCGCTTCGACGTTCGACCCGCCGCGGCGGCGCCCGAGGCCGCGCGCCGGCGGAGCATCACCATCAGCCCCGCGGGCGGGGCGGCGGTGATCCTCCACGACCGCCCGCGCCGAACCGCCCCGGGAGTCACCGAGCTCCACGCACGCCACGCGCTCGCGCCGAGCATGTAGCTCATGACCACCGACGAACACCCGGTCGACGACCTCGTCAAGATCGGCGCCGCCGCCGCCGCGCTCGGCGTCAGCGTCGACACGCTGCGGCGCTGGGAACGCGCGGGCAAGATCACCTTCCAGCGACGCGGCAAGCAGCGCTACCTCCACTCCAGCGAGCTCGCCAACCACCTCAGAGAGCGCGGCGCCACCGGCCGCAGCAGCGCGCGAAACCGCCTCCAGGGCACGATCCTCGCGGTCAAGAAGGATGCCGTCATGGCCCAGATAGACATGGCCTGCGGCCCGTACCGGATCGTCTCGCTGATGTCACGCGAGGGCGCCGATGAGCTCGGCCTCAAACCGGGCGACCAGGCGACGGCGATCGTGAAATCGACGACGGTGATTATCGAGAGCCGCTGAGCGGGCGGCCCTGGCGCCCCGGCGCCAGGGCCCCGCCCATCACCACCACCACTGGTGCGACTGGGTGTCGCCGACGACGAGGTCGGCCAGACCCGTGTCGTAGCGACCGCCCTTGACGTCGCCGTCGGTCACCAACCGCGGCCCTTCCCCCTGTGAGACGAAGGTCTTGCCGTCCTCGACGAGCGAGATGAGCAGGGGACGGCCCCCGACCCACGCTTCGGCGGGCGTCACGGTGGCGACATAGTCGTCGAGACCCGAGACGCCGGCGGCCCAGGTATTGAAGTCGGGCCAGATGTGCGCGGCACGGAGTACCTCGTCCAGAGTCGGCCCGGTCTCCGTGTGCGACTGCACGCCGCTCGGGCCGCCGAAGGACACGGTAAGGGTCTGCTGGGGCAGCGCGGAGAGCTCGGCCGGGCTCAGGTCCGTCGCTCTGCTGCCGTCTTGCACCACGAGGCCCCCCACTGCGGCGGGCGCCGTGATGGCAGGATCTTCGATCGCTACGCCGATCTGGCTGACGTCGGGCACGCTGCGGGCGCGGTTACTGTCGCCCGGCACCACGAGCTCGGGCTCGTACAGCGGCACGCCACCTTCCTCGAGGGCCAGGTAGGCCGGGTGGTCGCCGAAACTCGCGTCGAGCTCTCCCAGCGCGAACGTCCGCTGGGTACCGAACCGGCCGCGCACGGCGATGATCGCCGTCAGGAGCCCGTTCTTGGCGCTCGGCGGCAGCGCGGGAGTCGAGGCGTCGACGAGGCTCTCGAGCGACACCCCTTGATCGGTCTCGGTCCGCGTTCCCCGCCACGTCGGGACGGTCACCGAGAACGTCGTCTGGGGCATCGCCGCGAGCGCGCTCCGGGTGTAGGTGGCGGGCGTGAGGACCGCTCCGCCCACGGCCACGGTCGGCTGGTACGGGGAGGCCGAGGCCACCCCTGCGGCGGCTCCGAGCCCGATCAACACCGTCGTTACAGCAGTCGCGGCATACCACTTGCGTATCAAGGCAGACCCTCCGTGCGAGACCTGGATAAATGGAATGACCCCCGGCCCCTTGGGGTAGGTACCGGTTCCGGGCGGGGGTCAGGGCGCGCACTATACCCACCTATCAAATGCATAGGCAAGTTCGTAGAGCGTTGGCCTTGCCGCCGGATCGGCCGCTCACCGGAGCTCCACATGTCGACCCGGCGCGGGAATACCCTCGTACGGATGGCGACCGGTCTGGCCTACTCGGCATGCGGACCAGGAGTTCCCCGGTGACGCGCTGGCGCATCCTCGCCGCCCTGCTCGCGGTCGGAGCGCTCGCCTTCGGAATGAATGCGTGCGGCGCCTCGGCACCGGCCGCGCACGACTCCTCCCCGCGCGCCGCGGACGCCGCGCTGCCCCCGATCCGCCACGTGTTCATCCTCGTGCTCGAGAACGAGTCCGCCTCGACCACCTTCGGCGCGGGTTCGCCGGCGCCCTACCTCTCCAAGACGCTGACCGCCGAGGGCGCCTACCTGCCCAGCTACTACGCCGTCGGGCACGAGAGCAACGACAACTACATCGCCATGATCAGCGGGCAGGCGCCGAGCCTCGAGAACCAGGCCGATTGTCAGATCTTCGACGACCTCTTCCCCGGGACGATCGGCGCCTACGGACAGGCCGAGGGGCTGGGCTGTGTCTACCCCGCCGACGTGCCGACGATCGCCGGCCAGCTGAGCGCCGCCGGCCTCACGTGGCGCGACTACAGCGACGGCATGGGAGCCGACCCCGCGCGCGAGTCGGCCGCGTGCGGCCATCCGGGTATCGGGTCGATCGATAACACGCAGAACGCGACCGCCACC
>DATCEM010000320.1:0-5220 GCA_036510175.1 Solirubrobacteraceae bacterium
ATGCGCGCTCAGGTCGCCGGCGATCTGGCCGACCCCCGCCGCGATCATCGTCCCGAGGCGCCCGGTCACTCCGAGCTTCTGCGCAACGTCCGCCACCCCCCCAGCGAGATCCTTCAGTGACTCGGCGCTCTTGAAGGCATCGAGCTTGCCGGACTCCTCGAGCGCCCTGTGCTCGCGCTCGATCCTCTCCGTGGCCCGCTTCAGCAGAGATTCGTGCTCCGCCGTCTCTTCCTCGCCGGCCTCGTCGGTATCTGGGGTTTCGGGCTCGTCGCGCTCGTCCCCTTCGTCGAGCGCCTCTTCATCCGCCTCAGGCGGCTCGTCCGTGTCGGGCGGCTCGTCGTCGGGCTCCTGGTCCTCGTCGGTCTCAGAAAGCTCGGACTCCTCGTCCTGGTCGGGTTCTGATTCCGCTTCGGCCTGGGCGTCTTCGTCGGCCTGGGCGTCTTCGTCGGCCTCGGCGTCTTCGTCGGCCTCGGCGTCATCTTCATCCTCGACCTCGGAGTCCGTTTCCTCGTCCTCAGCCGTAGATTCCTCGTCGGACTCCCCGCCCTCCTCCTCAGGCTCGGCCTCCTCCCCGGATTCCTCGCCGTCCTCCTCGCTTTGGGGCTCCTCCACAGCCTCCCCACCGTCACCCTCCGGCTCGGCCTCCTCTTCATGCTCCGCCTCTTCCTCGGTCCCGGCGTCCTGCCGCGCTTCGAAATCCTCCTCGGATTCATCGTCGTACGCGGGATCGGGTTCGGACTCCTCGTCGTAACCCTCGTCGAACTCGGGCTCGGGCTCCTCCAGAGGCGCGTCGTCCTGCCGGGCTTCGAAGTCCTCCTCGGACTCCTCCAGATCGTCCTCGTCGCTCGGCTCCGGCTCCTCGCTCGGCTCGGGCTCCTCGGCCGGCTCGGGCGTTTCGGACGGGGGCGGGGTCTCCTGCCGATCGCCGGACTCGGACATAGCTAGATCACTGCGGCGTCGCCGCCGCTTGCCGGTGCATCTCCTTGACGCACCATTCCGCCCATCGCTCCTTCTGAACCCGGCTCTCGAGCGAATGTACGATCCCGCAGATCGCGGCTTCCTCGACGCCTTCGCGCGCCTGGATCCATGGATAGCGACCGGTTTCGGCGAGCACCGACTTGACCAGCGCGCGCGCGGCGGTCTCAGGCCGCTCGCCGTCCTTGGGTGCGCGCAGCAGCTTGGTCAGGGCGGTCGCCCGCGCGAGCACGCGTGGCCGGCGGGATACCGCGAGGCCGGCCGCCCTCCATTGACATTGCGCGGGGCACAGCGTGCAGAGATCGAACGGCGGTACCCGATCGATGGGAAGCGCGGCTGGCATCTCGAAAGACTGTCCGTCCTCGCCCGCGAGCCGTGGCGTGCGGACCTCCATGGTGTTGGGTAGCTCGTCGGAGAAGACCATCGCCTCGCCGATGACCAGTCTCGCCGCGGCCAGCCGCTGCTCGGTGCTCATCGCCATGCTCAGCCCGAGATATTCGCGCTCCTCCTCTGAGGTCAGGCGGCACATCACCTTCAGGTTGGTGTTCTTGACCGCGTCCTCGACGAGCTTTGACGGGATCTGCTCGGCGATGACGATCCCTTCGCCGTACTTGCGGTTCTCGGCCAGCACGTTCGCGAACGCCTCCGCGGCCTGCTCGCGAGCCTGCCCTTGCGCGCTTCCGCCACCGGAGCCCTTCGCGCGCGAGAGCAGCCGGTGAGCCTCCTCGATCACCGTCACGTGCTGGAGCTCGGACTGGGCACCGCGGTTCGCCTTGTAGTGCTCGGTGATCGCGTTGAGGAGGAAGGCGATCATCAGCGCCTGCTCCTCGACGCTGCCCAATGTCTTGAGCTCGACGATCGTCGGCCGCTCGAGGAGGCGCTCGACGTCCAGGCCGCGATCGGTGCGAAAGGCGCTGGCGCACGGGCCGAAGGCGAGCTGCTTGGCGCGGATCACCGATGCCGCCTCGAGGTTCGAGCGCACGTCACCCTGATACCCGAGCCCCGCCGTGGCGCGGCGCATCGCCTCGAGAAAGCCGATGACGGTCGGCCATCGGCGCGGTTCGACGTCCCCCGCCGTCTCGCTCGGCAGAATCCCCGCGACCGCGTAGGTGTCGGCGATCGCCTCTTCGTAGATCGCCGGCAGCGGGTCCCAGAGGCCGAACGCGGCCTTGAAGGCCGCGAGCATGGCTGACATGTGCTCGCCCACGAGCGCACCTGTCGGCACGACGAACGGGTTGAAGCGCAGCGGCCTCGTCCGCTCGTCGCCGACGGTGTACACGTCCAGCTCGTGCTCGAACTCCGGCAGCGTGAGCAGCTTCCGGTAGTCGTCGGCATCGTCGTTGACGGGCTCGATCACCAGGAAGGGGATCCGTCTCAGCCCTGCGCTTTCAGGCGGCCATAGCTGCCGCAGCAGACCGAGGACGAGCGTCGTCTTTCCCGATCCGGTGCTTCCCGCGACCAGCGCGTGCTTACTGAGCGAGTTCGCCTCGACGTGGACGCGTCCGCCGCTCTCGTCGACGCTCCCGAGATAGATCGGGCGCAGACCGCCATCCATCGCCTCCGTGTGACCCGAGCGTCCGCGACGGATCCTGATCCCCGCGAGATCCCCGGAGAGCGCGATGGGAAGGCGAAAAGCGCACCCGGCCTCCCGCGCATCTCCGAGGATCGCCAGGTCGGCGAGCGCGTCGGGGGGCGGAGCGGGCTGGCGCCAGATCGTCGGGGCACCCGCGGGTACGCGCAGGTCAGCGGTTTGGAGGTCCCAGCGGGCAAGATCAGCGGCGGACGCGTCGTCGCGCAGGCGATAGGCGCTCGAGGCGCGGCGGCCACGGAGATGATCCTCGTCGCGGTCGTCGACCGGCGAGATCGTCCCGCCGAAGGTCTGCGCCAGGCCGACCGGGAGACTCTCGGAGCTGGCGATCATCGATCTCATGGCGAAGCATCGCTGGCTCAGCCTCTGCGAATAGTCCATGAACGCTGCGGAGGCGTCGACCGCGAATGCCTCGGCGGGGAGTGACTGCTCGCCCGTGTAGATGCCTCCTTGCGAGCGGTCTGACTGCGCCCATTGCCCGTACAGCGTCGCGTACTGACCGAGCAGGGCGGCGAGCTGAGGCGGAGTCCGGCGCGGGTGGAGGGCGACGCTGACGGCCACGGGCTCCTCACATGCGACCAAGCGCTGATAGAGCGGCGCCCAGTCGACTGCCGTGACATGGAAGGGAACGACGCCGTAGAGGTAGGCGAACTGACGACGGATGTCTTGACGGACGGGAACTGCGGTGATCTCTTCGCGGCTGACGAAGGCCGCGTCGCGGACCGTGTCCCCGAACGGGTCCCGGATCGCCTGGAGCTCTTCGTCGGTCTCCACCACCCGGGCGATCACGTGATCGGGCATGCTCGCGGTCAGGGTGCCGAGGAGCTCGCCCGCCCGCTTGCGCGCCTCTGGCTCTGAGCCCCCCATGGCACGGACGAGGATCGCCGTCCTGAGCTGATGCTGGGTGGGGTCGCGGATGATCCGCAGATCGATCACGGCGTTAAGCGCGGGATCGAGCAGTCCATTGAGGAACGCGCGCTGCGCGTTTACGGCCGTCGCGAGCCGCTCGTTGATCGCGACCGAATGGAATCTGCGGTCCTCGGTCAGGTTGACTGCCGCGTCGATGCTCACGGCCCCGAAGGCGCTCCAACCGACCGCCCCGCCCTCCCCGTCACGGAGGGCTGGCTCCGGGATCTCGAATGAGCTAAGGGTGGCCACGTTGGGGGCGCGGAAGCTCCATCGAGGTCCCGGCGAACGTAGGCGAGGGCCCTTCGGGCACGGCTGAGCCGATCGTGCCCGCGCCGCTGTAGGGGACCACTCCGGCCGCCGCCTGGACGCCCTCGCGCGTTACCGCGTGGAGACATTCGCGCATCGCCTTGACGATGTCGAACTGATGAATCATCGCGACATCGAAGCTCTGCCCGCTCAGGCTGGCCTTCACGTCGAGCCAGACGTAGTACGGCATCAGGAGCAGCAGGCGCCACAGCGGGATCGGGCGCTGTCGCATCTCCCTCCACGTCGCGCTCGCCCACAGGGTCCAACCGACGTAGAGATCGTCACCGAACGCGATGCACGCGACGTACGCGTCGTAGGTCGCCAGTCTGAGGTTGAGGTACCTCTGACCGTCCGCGAGCGTCACTACGCGGTACTGCATCGGCGCGCCTCGGCGAACGACGGCGGCGGCGATGTGCTCGAACACCTGGTAGGCATTGGCGCCCTTTCCGTCCAGGCTCAGTTTCCATTCCGAGAGCACGAAGTGGTGACGGCGCAGCAGGGGTGAGATCCAGATGAGCCCACAGGCGATCAGCAGGAGGAGCATGTAGAGCTCGAACAGTCGCGAGCCGCCGACCGAGTCGACGATCAAGGCGACCGGGAGACCCGGGATGACGAAGTAGAAGAGCGCCAGGGACGCGGTGCGCCGCAGTGACGCAGCGGCGGCGAACGCGGCACTGATGTCAAAGGCCTCGGTCTGGCGCTCGTACTGAAGTCGCTGTCCCAGGTACGTGGCGTTCGGCTCGGCGCTGCCGAGCATCTGAATGTCCCCGAGCGTGTCAACCATGGGCGGTCCGACGATCGGCTCGGGCGCGGGAGCGACGGCGGGCCGCGGCGGTGGCGCCGGAGGCCGCGGTGTCTCAGCGCTCCTGGTCTCGACGGCGGCAGCGAGCACGTCCGTGGTGGCCGTCGGCGCGGCCGCCCCGCAGTCGCCGCAGAAGGCGTCGCCCGCTCCGAGCACGGTCCCACACGTTTGGCATCTCGACATATTCTCGCCCTCGATGGTCGCCGGTCCTCACCTATGTACGCCCTCTCGCCCACCATCCGCTCCGCGGCGGCGACTGGTCCGATCGCGCCCGCATCTTCGCAACACCGTCGCCTGCACGCAAGGGGCCGATCGTGAGCGGACGTTTCAGTGGCACAATTTGCGGTGTGTCAGCCTCCCCACCGGTCGTCTGCCCGCGGTGCGGTAGGGACGCGCCACCCGGCTCGCGCTTCTGCCGCGGGTGCGGCGCGCCGGTGGCAGTGGACGAAGGCGGTAATGCCGGTGCCTCTGTGGCGGTTGTTCGATGTGCGGCGTGCGGAAGTGAGCACCCGGCCGACGCGAGGTTCTGTACAGGGTGTGGCGTGGCGCAGCCGGTCTCGGAGGGGACGCCGTCGAGCGCCCGACCGGCCGAGGCAGGCGAAGGTCAGGCGGTGACCGCGCCCGCGGTGGAGGCCCCCCG
>DATCEM010000321.1:0-2772 GCA_036510175.1 Solirubrobacteraceae bacterium
CTCGACCGGAGCGGGCCTCAAGCAGCTGGCCGACAGCGAGGGCGCCAGTCTGATCGTCTTCGGCTCGGACTACCGGACCTCGCCGGGCCACGTCGAGCCCGGCACGTCGGCGCAGCACTTGCTCGACGGCGGACCGGTCGCGGTGGGAATGGCCGCGGCGGGCCTGCGCACACAGCTCGACGGCGAGATCAAGTCGATCGGCGTCCCGGCCGCGGGCCCCGCGAGTGAAGCGGCGAGGAAGACGGCTGAAGCACTTGCCGCGAAGCTCGGTGCGACCGTCGTCGAGGCGAGCTCGCAGCCGGTGGATCTCATCGTCGTCGGCTCACAACCTGGGGCGCCGGCAGGCCGGATCGCCGTTGGTGGTGACGTCCGCGCTGAGCTCGACCGTGCTCGCGGCTCGGTGATCGTCCTGCCGGCCGGCGGGACGCTGGCGCTCTAGCGCCCGCCGCGCGGCGCGCGCCGCCCGGCCGTCCGCCCGTCGGCGCCAGCGTGGCACACTGACCGTCAATGGGTGCGCACTTGCTCGTATTCATGGGCGTGGCGGCGATCGTCATCCTCGTGCCGGGGCCGGACACCGCAGTAGTGACCAAGAACGTTCTCGTGCACGGACGCCGGAGCGCCCTCGGTACGTCCCTGGGGGTGAGCGCGGGGCTGTCGGTGTGGACGCTCGCGGCGGCCGCCGGGGTCGCGTCCGTGGTTCGCGCCTCGGCGGTGGCCTTCACCGTTCTGAAGCTCGTGGGCGCCCTGTACCTGATCTGGCTCGGGATCGGAGCGCTCCGCGCGGCCGGCCGCGCGCACACCGAGGAACAGGCCGCGCTTGCCCTCGCGAGGCCCGCGATCGGCGCCCGTGGCGGGTTCCGCCAGGGGTTCCTCAGTGACCTGGCCAACCCCAAGATCGGGATCTTCTTCACCAGCCTGCTGCCCCAGTTCGTAGATCCCGGGCGCCCGGTCCTCCTCCCCTTCCTGGCGCTCGGCGCGATATTCGTGCTCATGACGCTCGTGTGGCTGTGCGCCTACAGCCTGATCGCGGCGCGGGCGGCTGAGACCCTGCGGCGGCCTGGAGTCAAAGCGGCGCTCGACCGCTTCACCGGCGTAGTGCTCATCGCCATCGGGATTCGCCTGGCGACAGAGCACCGGTAGGGCTCGCGAGAGCGCCGGCCGACTGCGTAGCCATGGATCCGTCCGAACCCCCACATTCGGCCGCCTATCTCGGCGCCGAGCGAGACTTCTGGTGGAACGAGGATTACCTCGAGCTCCTCGCCCGCCGGTTCGATTTCGCCGGCGTCGCGTCCGTGCTCGATGTCGGCGCGGGCATCGGTCATTGGGGGATGCTCCTGGCCTCGGTGCTGCCGCGGGAAGCATTCATCGTGGGTCTCGAGCGAGACCCTCGCTGGGTGCAGGCGGCCGACCGGCGTCGCGAGCGACGCGAGGACTCGTCGCGCTTTCGCTTCGATCAGGGGGTCGCCGAGGCGCTCCCCTATGAGGCGGGGACCTTCGACCTCGTGACCTGCCAGACGCTGCTGATGCACGTGCCCGATCCGGAAGCGGTAATCGCGGAAATGGTGCGGGTGACCAGGCCGGGAGGGCTCGTGCTCGCCTCGGAGCCCAACAATGCCGCGGGGTTCGTGGTGGAGAGCAACCTCAGCGCCCGGGCTTCGGTCGAGGCGAGGACGGAGGCGATCCGCTTCATCCTCGTGTGTGAGCGAGGCAAGATGCTCCTGGGTAAGGGGAGCAACCGGATTGGCGATCTGGTGCCCGGGTACTTCGCCGCCGCCGGTCTCACTCGGGTCAAGGCTTATATGAACGACAGGGCCGCGATGATGGTTGAGCCCTACGACGACGCCGGCCAGGCGTTCGCCTCGATGCTGGCCGGGTTCAGCAGCCAGGGGTGCTGGTGCTGGCCCCGCGAGGAGGCGCACGAGTATTTCGTCGCCGGGCGGGGGACCCGAGGCGGAGTTCGAGCCGATCTGGAGGCGCCTGCTCGATCAGCAGCGCGACGAGGTGAGCTCGATGGCGACCGGCGAGCTGCACAGCGCGGGCGGGAACATCCACTACATCGTCGGCGGTCGGCGACCGAGCCCCGGAGCCTAACCGTGCGGCGACGCGCCGTCCTCAGCGCCCCGCGCGCGACCGGCGCGCAACGCGAGCGCGACGCACAGGGCCACCGCCACGCCCAGAGCAGCCAGTGAGCCACCGGCGACGAGGGAGAGACCGCCCGCCCGGGTGCGCCGCGGGCGCGGGCGAGGGCGGACCGCTCTGGCCGCCGGCGGGCGACGAACCACGGGATCGGCCGGCCGGGTAACCACCACGCCCACATCCGCGTCGGTGCCGATCTCGATCACCGGGTGCTCGGCCGGGTGCAGCCAGCGCAGCACCTTCAGGAGATCGGCGAGCGGTAGGGCCACGCAGCCCTCGGTCGGTGCGTTCATCCAGTGGTGGAGGAAGATCCCCGCCCCAGGCGCGTTCGCGCCGCCGACCGTCGGGTCGTTGTTGGTCTCGAGTACCGCGAAGTAGGGATAGGCGCGCGTCTCCGTCCACAGCGCCTCCGACCACGACGCGAAGGACGGCGTGGTCCCGCACGGCACGTGCACGAACTCGTTGTACTGCGCGCTGTAGGGATCCTCATCCCACCAGTCGCCGCACGTGAGCTGGTGATAGGCGTAGTGGAGCCCCCCGGGGTTGGGCTGGATGCCGTACATCCGCAGACCGATGGCGAACACCCCCGTCGGCGTCGCGTGGTCACCGGAGTGGCGGACGTTGACGAGGTCGCCC
>DATCEM010000322.1:0-3532 GCA_036510175.1 Solirubrobacteraceae bacterium
CGTAGAGCTGCAGGATCTGATGCCAGTCTGTGGCGTCGGCGACGGCTGCGTCGGAGTGCACCGCGTTGATCGCCGCCTGGATCTGGTACGGGCCCGGACGGCTTCGTCGGAGGCATTCTCGAACGATCGTCTGGCCGTCGACGATGAGCGCGCGATCCCACTGTGAACGGTCCTGGTCGGCGAGGAGGACGAGATCGCCGTCGACGGTGACGCGTGCAGCCCGGCGTGACTCGATCAGGAGCATCAGGGCGAGCAGGCCGAGGACCTCCGGCTCGTCGGGCATGAGCTCGGCCATGAGCCTGCCGAGGCGGATCGCCTCGCGGCACAGGTCGGCGCGCACGAGCTCCTCGCCCGAGCTCGCGGTGTACCCCTCGTTAAAGATGAGGTAGACGACGGCGAGGGCGCTGCGCAGCCGGCCGGGGAGATCGGCCTCACTGGGGACGCGGTAGGGGATCCCGGCGTCGCGGATCTTCCCCTTGGCGCGGACGATCCGCTGGGCCATGGTGGGCTCCGCCACCAGGAAGGCGCGTGCGATCTCCGGCGTCGTGAGCCCTCCGAGGAGCCGGAGGGTGAGCGCGACCTGGGCGCCGACGGTGAGCGCCGGGTGACAGCAGGTGAAGATCAGGCGCAGGCGATCGTCGCGCACGGGGCCCTCCTGCACCGGTTCGTCGCGGGCGTGCAGGAGTAGGGCCTGGGCGTGGCGGTCCTCGCGAGAGGCCTCGCGGCGCAGGCGATCGATGGCCCGGTGACGCGCCGTGGTGATGATCCACCCCGCCGGGCTCGGTGGCAGCCCGGCCGGCGGCCAGCGCTGGAGCGCCGCGGTGAACGCGTCCTGGACCGCCTCCTCGGCGGTGTCGATATCACCGAAGATGCGGACCAGGACGGCCACCGCGCGGCCGTACTCGGCGCGGAATACACGCTCGATCTCCGCGGCGTCGACGGCCGGCACGCGGGCGCTCACCCCTCGGCTTCTCCCTGGAAGGGACGGACCTCGATCGGGAGGGTGGTCGCTTGGGCGAGCTTGCGGCCCCACTCGAGCGCGGCGTCGAGATCGGCCGCCCTGATGATCTGAAAGCCGCCGAGATGCTCCTTACCTTCGACGTACGGGCCGTCGGTCATCAGCACCTCGCCGTCCTTCACTCGCACCACGGTCGCCGTGCTCGGGGCGTGGAGACCCTCGGCGAAGACCCACGCGCCGGCGGCCTTTTCCTCCTGCCGCAGGGCTTCGAGGTCGCTGATGATCCGCTCGAGGTCGGCCGGGGCCGGGGGATCTCCGTCGGGCTGATAGATGCTGAGCAGATATTGCTTCATCGGTGCTCCTTTCCTGACGTTACCGCCGGCAGGGTGCCGGCTCTCACCCTCTACACGAACGGCATCCGGCCGAATCGACATAGAGATGCGGAGCCGTGCCGCGACCTACGCTGCCGTCTGCGCGCGATCGAGGAGCACCGGGTCGTGCGAGCAGATGAGCTCCACCTCGCCTGAGTGGCGCAGAGCGAGCTCTCGCAAGCGATCCTGGTTCTGCCGGCGGAGCTTTCCGTCGGCCTGCACCAGCGGCTCGTAGGCGCGCAGGCCGGGTGGGCAGGACGGGGGCGTTCCCATCTCGTCGCGGTGGAAGTAGGCGTCGCCGCAGTGCAGCAGCCATCCCTCGGGCCGGCGCACGGCGACGCCGGTGTGCCCGAGCGTGTGCCCGGGCAGGGGGATGAGAAGGATCTCGGCGTCGCTGTCCGGCACCACGCGCACGCTCTCGAAACCAAGCCATTGATCGCCCACAGCCTCGTGCGTGACCCAGCGCGGGCCGTGAGCCAGGTGAGCCCGGCCGATCGCATAGCGCGCGCGCTCTCGCAGCGGCGGTCTCATCATCGCCTCGTGCTCGCGGGCCCAAACGTGAACCTCAGCGTCGGGGAAGTCCGGCAGCCCGCCGCCGTGATCGACATCGAGGTGGGTGAGGACGATATGGCGCACGTCGGTGGGGTCGAGGCCGCGCTCTCGCACCTGGAAGACCGCCGTCTCGCCGAGCTCCAGGCGCGGGCGCATCGCGGCGGTGAAGGGCACGCCGATCTGGCGCGGGTTGCGGACATCGTCGCGGCCAAAGCCGGTATCGACGAGCACCAGGCCGTCCGGTCCCTCGATGAGCAGGACATGGCAGACGATCCGTGCGGCGCCGAGGGCCGAGCCCTCACCGTTGATGTAGCGCTGCCCCCACGGGCACATCGTCCCGCAATTGAGGTGATGCAGGCGGGGGGCGGACACTGTCGGGCATCCTAGTAGTGCGGCACTGGTGCGCACCAGTGCCGCCGCGGGGTGTCGCCGGCGAGCGAATTGGGGTATATACGGGTTGTGAAGGTCGTGTCCCGGTGGATGAGGGTGATCGCTGCGTCGTGCGTTTTCGGCGCGGTGCTGCTGGCGACGCTCGCGCCGTCCGGGGCGGCGGCCCGGGCGGTCTCGCGCGATCACGGCTCGATCGAATGCCCCGAGCTCGGGATCGCAGGCACGCCGGGCTGCTGCGGTCCGATCACCTCGGCGCGCGCCGACGCGGTGCCGTGCTGTCCGGTCCCGACCACCTCGGCCTGCTGTGCCCCGATCGGTGCGAACTGCTGTGGGACTTCTGTATGCCCGTCGGGGCTGACCATCGCCGTGACCCCCAATCCGGCGACCGACGGCAAGCAGACGACGGTCAGCGGGACGCTCACCGGTGGGACGGTCGCGGCGCAGACCGTCGATCTCTATGAGCGGCTCGCGGGCCAGACCTCGTTCAGCGACGTCGCCAACACCCAGACCAGCGCCTCGGGAGCGTTCTCGTTCAAGCGCGCGCTGACGACGAACGCTGCGTGGTACGCGAAGGCGGGGACCGCGACGAGCGCGATCGTCGAGGAGTCAGTTCTCGCAGCGGTCGCCCTGCATCCGTCGAGCGTCCGGCCCAAGGCCGGCGCGAAGATCAAGTTCTCGGGAACGATCGCCCCGAGTCATGCCGGCGAGCGCGTCCTGCTGCAGCAGCTGCGCAAGGGGCACTGGGTGACGATCGCCCGACCCAAGCTCGGCGCCCACTCCCGCTTCACGGTGACGGAGAAGATGCACACCCGCTCGGTCTCGCGCTTCCGGGTCATCCTCGCCGCCGATGCCCGCAACGCCCGCTCGACGTCCGGCGTCGTGGCGATCAGAACGCGCTGAGGGCCTGGGCGACCGCTGGGGGGGCGGGGGCGCGCGGGCGCGCGGGTCGCCGCCGTGGGGGCCGCCGCCGCGCGGGCCGCCGTCGCGAATCGTGCTACGAACGCGTTCGGTGAGCTTGATCGTGCGCATCGCCGCGAACCTCTGTCGTTCAGTCCCGCGCGGCGGGACCCAGCGACAGAAGTTCGCGGGCGGGCGGGGCTGAGCGCTGAACCTCTGTCGTTCAGTCCCGCGGGGCGGGACCCAGCGACAGAAGTTGGCCCCGAGGGCTGGGGGGTCCAGGCGCCCGGCGCGGCGTCGAGGCCGGCGGCTGGCGCTCGGGCTGGCGGCCGCGGCAGCGACGGCAGCCGGCGGCCTCGGGCCC
>DATCEM010000323.1:0-6902 GCA_036510175.1 Solirubrobacteraceae bacterium
GCTCCGAGAATCACGCGCCCGGCCCGCGATTTCCCGCGCCCCGCGCCGAGAATCACCCGTCCGGCCCGCCGCGTCGCTCCTGCTCCCGCCACCCGGGGCGCCCGCGCGGTGGGCTTCGTACGCGGCCTCCCCGATCACTCCCTCACCGACCGGCTCGTCCGTGGTCGCGCGTGGATCCCGGTCCTCGGCGTTCTCCTGGCGGGGATCGTCGCCCTGCAGGTATCGCTGCTGCAGCTCAACGCCAGCATGGGCCGCGCGATCGAGCAGGGGACGACCCTGCAGACCGAGAACGGCGAGCTGCATTCCCAGGTCGCCTCGCTCAGCGCCGTGCCCCGGATCGAGAAGCTCGCGGGGAACATGGGCATGGTCATGGCCACCCCGGAGCAGATGACCTTTCTCTCACCGCGCGGGGGCGGGATTCGCGGGAAGGCGATCGCGGACATGACGGCGCCGAGCTCGTCCGCGGTCGACACCGCGCAGGCGGCGGCAACCTCCACCGCTCAGGACAGCGCCTCGACGACCACCGCGCCGTCGACGGGCACCGGCGGTACGGCTGCCGACCCCACCTCGGTCGCTTCCACACCGCAGGCGCAGGCCCCGCCCGCGTCCTCGACGACGAGTTCCGGCGCGGCCACCGGCGCGGGCACCGATCCCACAGTCGGCGACGGGGCGCAGCCCACCGGAGGCGGCGCCACGGGCACCGCGGTCGCCGGCCAGCCCTCCTCCGGCGGGGCGTCGTCCACCGGCACCGGAGGTTGACCGCGCGTCGTGGGGCTGATCGATCGGCGCATCGGTCTGCTGTTCGTGGCGTTCGTGGCCCTGCTGGCGATCGCGCTCTCGCGGGCCGCCTACCTCGGGACGATCAAGGCCGGAGCGCTGAAGGCGGACGCCGCGACCCAGCAGGTCACGACGACTCCCGTGCCCGCCGTACGCGGTGCGATCGCCGACTCGAGCGGCACCGAGCTCGCCGTCTCAGAAACCGCCGACGACGTCACCGCCGACCCGTTCCTCCTGAACAAGGGACGGCTGAGTGCCGCGCAGCGCCTCGCTCCGCTGCTCGGCGTGCCGCAGGCCAAGATCCTCGCCGACCTGTCGGAGAAGACGGGATTCGTCTATCTGGCCCACGCCCTTCCCACCGCTCAGGCGAAGGCGATCACGCGCCTGCACCCCGCGATCCCCGGGATCAGCCTCGTTCCCGAGGTCACGCGGGACTATCCCGACGGCCCGCTGGCGTCGCAGGTGCTCGGATCGGTCAACGAAGCGGACCGCGGCTTCAGCGGCCTCGAGTATCGCGACAATAAGGTTCTCGGCGGCCAGGCCGGCGAGCGGCGGGTGGTCAGTGACGCGCTCGGCCAGCCCATCTCGATCGACGACGTCCGCTCGGCCGTGCCCGGCAAGGGGATCAAGCTGACCCTCAACTCG
Source organism: Solirubrobacteraceae bacterium (assembly GCA_036510175.1). Taxonomy (GTDB): domain Bacteria; phylum Actinomycetota; class Thermoleophilia; order Solirubrobacterales; family Solirubrobacteraceae; genus Palsa-465. The sequence continues at coordinate 1,423 of DATCEM010000323.1, forward strand.
ACGCTCCAGGCCCAGGTCGAGCAGGTGCTCGCGGGCGTGGGCACGACCTATGCACCGAAGGGTGCGACGGCGATCGTCATGAACCCGAACACGGGCGCGATCCTCGCGCTGGCGAACTGGCCGGCGGTGGATGCGAACAGCGTCAGTGGAGCGAATGCCGCCAGCGTCACGAAGACCGAGCTCCAGAGCCTCGAGGACCGCGCCGTCGAGTTCAACTACGAACCGGGGTCGACGTTCAAGGCTGTCACCGTCGCCGGCGCCCTGCAGGACGGCGCCATAACCCCCGACACCGCGTTCGACATCCCCCCCTACCTACAGGTCTACAACCAGAGGATCCACGACGCGGAGAATCACGGCTACGAGTCGCTCACCGTGTCGCAGATCATCCAGTACTCGAGCAACATCGGTGCTGACGAGATCGCGATGCACAAGCTCGGGCAGGAGCGCTTCAACTACTGGGTGCACCGGTTCGGATTCGGCTCCCTGACCGGAATCGACCTCCCCGGAGAGGAGCCGGGCGTCGTCCCGCCGTATTCGACCTGGTCAGGCACGACGATCGCCACCCTTCCCTTCGGACAGGGCCTCGAGGTCACGCCGATTCAGATCGCTACGGCGTACGCGGCGATCGCCAACGGCGGCGTCCTCCGCACGCCGCACATCATCCAGTCGATCGGGGGCAAGCCGGTGCCGGTCCCGCGCGGGCATCGGATCCTCTCCCGGGCCGTCTCGGCCGAGATGCGCACGATGTTGCGCGGCGTCTACGCCGACGGGGGTACCGCCTCCGGAGCTGCCATCCATGGCTGGGACCTCGCAGGCAAGACGGGAACCGCCAACGTCGTAGTCGACGGCAATTACTCGAAGACCGCGTACATCGCCTCGTTCATCGGCTTCGTCCCCGCGAGCGCCCCCAAGCTCGAGGTGATGGTGATGGTCGACGAGCCCTCCCAGGGCTCGATCTATGGCGGCGCGGTGGCCGCCCCGGCCTTCGCCCAGATCGTCGGATCGGCGGTGCCGTATCTCGGGATCAACCCCTGTCCGGCGCCGTGTCCGACTGTGGCGACGTCGCTCGTCCAGCCCTAGCTCCGCTCCGCGCTTCCGGCGGCACTCACACCTCGCCTCGCGGGCCCGGGATGTCGCCGTCGAAGTGCCCCTTCAATGCGTTCAGGCGGTCGTCCCATTGGCCGCCGACCTCAGCCATCCAGCTCACGGCGTCTGAGAGGGGCGCTGGGGTTACCCGGTAGCGGACCTCGCGGCCCGTGCGCTGGCGGTCGAGGAGGCCGGCGTCGGCGAGGGCGCAGAGGTGCTTGATTACCGCCTGCCGCGAGATCGGGAGCTCTGAGGCGAGCTCCGTGGCCGTTGCGGCGGGTCGGTCGGCGATCGTCTCGAGCAGCCGCCGGCGAGTGGGATCTGAGAGAGCGCCGAACACCGCGCCTGCATGATTGGTGGCGTCCACTTAGCGGATGGCGACGAGCTCGGGGCCGAACGACGCGCTCCCGGAGCCGGAGAGGGGCATGCCGATCGCATCCAGGAGCTCGAGCGGCCGCGTCTCGATGACACGCAGGCGCGTCCCCCCCGGGGCGGGCTCGAGCGTGAGCTCCACCCGAGTAGCCGGCTCGTCGTCACCCGCCCACCAAAAGGCGAGCCGACCCTCGCCCGCGTCGGCGTCGGGCGGTGAGACCTCCTCTACCCAGCCCCTGCGGACCGCGTCGCCGTCGCGGAAGCTGGCGTCCCCGCCGGGGCGCAGGTCGAAGCTGACCTCCTCGGCCAGCCATCCGGCCAAGCGCTCGGGATCGGTCAGGGCCTCCCACACCTCCTCGCTGGGAGCGGGGAGCTCGAGCTCGCGTTCGATGCGGTCGGTCATGGCCGGGGCCTCCTCCTCGTGGTGATATGTGCAACTAGCAGGTTGCGCATTTGCTAGGGTCTGGGGCGCAACCGAATGGTTGCACCACATTAGCACCTGACGAAGGAGGATCCATGCCCCTTGTTCCCATGGTCGTCGAGCAGACCGCCCGCGGCGAGCGCTCGTTCGACATTTACTCGCGACTGCTGAACGACAGGGTTGTCTTCCTCGGCGGCCAGGTCGAGGAGGAGATCGCCAATCTGATCGTCGCGCAGCTTGTCCACCTCGAGTCCGACGATCCCGACAAGGACATCCACCTCTACATTAATTCCCCCGGCGGCTCCGTGTACGCGGGCTTGGCCATCTACGACACCATGCAGTTCATCCGCCCCGACGTGCAGACGATCTGTTACGGGATCGCCATGTCGATGGGCTCGCTTCTCCTCGCCGGCGGCGCGCCCGGCAAGCGGATGGCCCTTCCCAACAGCCGGATCCTCATCCACCAGCCCTCTGGAGGATTCCAGGGCCAGTCGAGCGACATCGAGATCCACGCCCGCGAGACGCTCGCGCTCCGGGCCCGGGTCGACGAGCTCTACGCCAAGCACACCGAACAGTCGGTCGAGCGCGTGCACGCCGACATGGAGCGGGATCGGTACTTCACGGGAACCGAAGCGCTCGCTTATGGGCTGGTGGACCGGGTGATCGAGCGCCGGGAGCTTGGGCGTGACGCGCGCGGGTTCGGGTCCTAGCTTCGTGCTGGCGCCTCATCGAACGTACGGGTGACGGGTGACGGGTGGTATCCTGCATCAGGATGAAGAAGACCAGCATCTACATCGAGCCCGCCGTCGACGTAGCGCTGTCGAGGCGTGCCGCTGAGGAAGGCACGACGAAGGCGGAGGTGATCAGACGCGCTTTACGGCAGGCGGCCGCTGGCTCGTTAGGAGTGAAACCTCGCGCGCGCGGAGTCTTCGCAGGCCCCGCGGACCTCGCCGAGCGCGCCGACGAGCACCTCGCTGCATCGGGCTTCGGCGAGTCGTGATCATCGTCGACACGTCGGCGATCCTCGCGTACATGAACGCCGACGACGAGCATCACGCCGACGTCACGGCCTGGCTCGACGCCGAAGAGGACGACCTTGCGACGACGCCGCTCATCGTGGCCGAAGTGGACCACCTCGTCGCCACGCGAGGCGGCCCGGCGGCGTCAAGCGCTTTCCGTGCCGACCTCGTCGCTGGCGCCTACCTGGTGGAGTGGTGGCCCGGCGCGATCACCGCTGCGGTCCAGATCGCCGAACGCTACTCCGACAACGGGCTCGGACTCTCAGACGCATCGCTGGTGGTCCTGGCCGAACGCCTGGACACGATCGACCTCGCGACCCTCGACGAACGCCACTTCCGCGTCGTCCGACCCCTCGCAGGAGGAGACGCCTTCCGACTCATACCCCGTGACCCGCCTGACTGATTTACTCTCGCGCGAGCGGAGATCGTTCAGGGCATCTCTACACTGATCCCCCATGCCCGATCTTGGCCAGACCGCTGTGGGGACGTGGAGTGGGGGGCGCTTTATGCGCTTTGGGGAGGCGGTGGATGACGAGCGGTTTGCCTCGCTGGTGCGGCCGGATGAGGCGATCTCGACGGTGATCACCGCGGACGTCTACGGGTCCGGTGAGGCGGACCGGATGCTCGGGTCGGCGATCACCGATGTTCCGCGCGAGCGGATGTGCGTGGTCGGTGCGGTGGGGCACGATTTCTATACCGGTGAGCGCGACGGGGCGAAGGGCTTTCCGCGCTTCACCGACCCTCGGCTTCGCGGACCGTCGGGCTACGCCGATTACCTGGCGATGGCCACCGAGCGCAGCCTCGAGCGCTGTGGCATCGATGCCTTCGACCTGCTCCTGCTCCACAACCCCGACCGGATCGGCTACACGAGCGAGGATGTCTGGCGCGCGATGACCGGGCTGCGCGAGCGCGGCCTGACCCGGATGCTCGGCGTCGCGCCGGGGCCCGCGAACGGCTTTACCCTCGACGTCATCGGCTGTCTCGAGCGCTTCGGCGACGTGATCGACTGGGCGATGATCATCCTCAACCCACTCGAGCCCTGGCCGGGCGAGCTCTGCCTGAAGGCTGCGGACACCGCCGGGGTGAAGGTGATCACCCGGGTCGTCGACTACGGCGGGCTGTTCTTCGACGACGTGCTGCCCGGCCAGGAGCTTGCGCCGCACGATCACCGCGGCTTCCGGCCCGCCGGCTGGATCGAGGCGGGCCGCGAGCGGATCGAGGGGATGCGACCGTTCGCGCAGCGCGGGGACCTGACGCTGATCCAGCTCGCCTGCCAGTGGAACCTGGCCCACGACCCGGTCCGCTGCGTGGTCCCCACCCTGATCCAGGAGGCCGGCCCCACTGCCCGGCCCGTCGAGGAGAAGCGAGCCGAACTCGCCGCCCTGCCCTCCGACCTGCGGCTCACGCCCGCCGACATCGACGCCATCCGAGCCCTCGGCGATAACACCGGCTGCATGGCCCTCAAGGGCGGAAACCCCGATCACGAGGGCGACGAGCGCCCCGACCGCTGGCCCCTCGACGACGAGCTCGAAGAGGTAGCCCGCCGCTGGTCGATCAATCCAGCCCAGGACCTCGCAGCGGCCCACTGAAGGCACCGGGCGGCCCGAGCCCTGAAAGCTCCGAGAGGCGGTCGGCCGGCGACCGGCCAGCCGACCCCGAAGGTAACCTCACAACGCATGCTTCTGGACGAAGTCATCCCCGGAGCGCCCCGGATCGAGGTCACCAGCCTCGCCTACGACACCCGCCGCGTCACGCCCGGCGCCCTCTTCTTTTGCGTTCCCGGATTCACCCGCGACGGCCATGATTTCGCCGGCGAGGCGGTCGCGGCCGGGGCCGTTGCCCTGGTCGTCGAGCGGCCCGTGGAGGTCGACGCGCCGCAGATCGTGGTCGCCCACGTCCGGGAGGCGATGGCGCTCGCCGCCGCGCTCTTTCACGGCGACCCGACCTCGGAGCTGTGCGTCGTGGGCGTCACCGGCACCAACGGCAAGACCACGACGGCGTTCCTCGTCCGGGCGCTGCTCGAGGCGCAGGGGCGTCCGTGCGGTCTCCTGGGTACCGTCAAGAGCGTCATCGGCGGCGTCGAGCACGAGGTGGTGCGGACGACGCCGGAGGCGATCGAGCTCCAGCACGACTTCTGCGCCATGCTCGACGCCGGCGATGTCGCGTGCGCGATGGAGGTGTCCTCGCACGCACTCTCGCTGCACCGGGCGGACGGCATCCACTTCGCGGCGGCGATCTTCACCAACCTGACCCAGGATCACCTCGATTTCCACCCGAGCATGGAGGACTATTTCCTCGCCAAGCGCCGGCTCTTCACCATGGCTCCGGGCGCTGCGGTGGTGAACGTCGACGATCCCTACGGTCGGCGGCTCGCCGCCGAGCTCGAGGACCCGATCACCTTCTCGGTGCATGGCGAGGCCACCTACTCGGCGACCGACCTCCGGACGGGTCTAAGGGGCTCGCGCTTCACCGCGCTCACGCCCGACGGTCCCGTGCCCCTGCGCTCGCCCCTGCGCGGGCGCTTCAACGTCGCCAACGTGCTGGCGGCGCTGGCGGCCGCCCGGGCCGTCGGCGTCGAGCTC
>DATCEM010000324.1:0-3125 GCA_036510175.1 Solirubrobacteraceae bacterium
CGTCGGGCTCGTGGGTGACGATGACCACCGCGCGGCCGGTGAGCCCCCGCAGGAGGTGCAGGACGGCGCGGCCGTTCTCCGCGTCGAGGCTGCCCGTCGGCTCGTCGGCGAGCACGACCTTCGGGCCGTTGACGAGCGCCCGGGCGAAGGCGAAGCGCTGCTGCTCGCCCCCCGAGAGCTCGTGGGGGAGGTGGCCGGCCACCGCGGTGAGCCCGAGCTCCTCGATCAGGCGGGCGGCCCGGCGCGCGCCGCCGGCGGGGGCGCCGGGCAGCCGCGTGGGCATGAGCACGTTCTCGGCGCCGCTGAGCTCCTCGATGAGCTGGAACTGCTGAAAGACGAACCCGACGTGACGCAAGCGGATCCGGGCCAGGGTCCGCGCGCTGCGGCCGGTGAGCCGCTCGTCCCCCAGCGTGATCACGCCCGAGTCGGGGGAGTCGAGGCCGCCCAGCAGGTGGAGCAGCGTCGACTTACCGCTCCCTGACTTGCCGAGGATCGCCACCACCTCATCGGCCTGCACCGACAGGCTGACCTCGTCGAGCACGCGGCGCGCGGCTCGCCCGGCACCCACCGTCTTCGTTAGGCGATCTGCCCGGACAACGGTCACCCACATCACCGTAGCGAGCGCCTGCGCGCGCCTCGCCGGCGCGGCGCCCGAGTTCCGCGAAGGTTAAGGACGCAGTGGGCCGGCGGCCGGCGGTAGCTGCGTGCTCGGGAGCTTGGGGGCGTCGTAGCGCACGAGCGCTTCGGCCATGAGGTCCTGCAGGCCGTGCTCGGTGTCGGGGTTGACGTAGTTCTGGAGGATTGAGAAGACCAGCGTCTGCCCGTTCCGCGCGAGGCAGTAGCCGGAGAGGTTCGACACGGCGGCCAGCGTGCCCGTCTTGCCCCGGCACTTGCCTTGGGCGTTCGTCCCCGCCATCTCGTGCTCGAGGGTGCCCGTCTCTCCGGCGACGGCCAGCGAGTCGACGAAGTCCTTATTGCTCGCCATCTTCTCGAGCGCGGTGACGATGTCGACGGGGCTCGAGCGATCGCTGTAGGAGAGCCCCGAGCCGTCGTAGATGCTCGGGTGGATGCCGAACTGGGACGCGACCTCGGCGCGTACCACGGCCGCTCCGGCCGCGGTCGAGCCGCGAGTGCCGAAGCGGGCGCCGAGGTCCTTGATCAGGGTCTCGGCGAAGAGATTGTCTGACGGGATGTTGGTCAGCGCGATCATCTTCGACATCGGCGGTGAGCTCACGCTCGCGAGCGTCTGCGCACCAGCCGGGGTCTTGCCCGTGAAGGCCCGGTTCTTGGGGACCTTCACGCCGGCCGCGCGCAGGGCGAGGACGAGCTGCTGGGCGGCGTAGTACGGCGGGTTGGCCTGGAAGTGGTAGCCGGTGTTGTCCGACCAGCCGCGGTTGTAGAGGAGCGCGCTGAGCGGGCTGCCGAGGTCGAAGGAGACCCGGTAGCCGTAGGGCGCGGTCCCCTGGGCCGAGTCGAGAAAGGACGCGTCGCCGTAGACGTCGCCCTTGACCGACTTGATGCCGCGCCGCACGAGCTGGGCAACGAGCGACTGCATCGTCGCGTGGGTGACGCCCGGCCCATAGATGCGGTTGTCGAAGGTGCTCGAGCCGAACGAGGGATCCCCGCCGCCGTGCAGGTACAGGCTGCCCTCGAAGGTCCCGTCGCTCTCGAGGTTGCCCACGCCGTAGATCGCGGTCTGGAGCGTCGCCGAAGCCCCGAAGCGGAGCAATGCCGCCGAGGTGGTGTAGATCTTCTCGTCGGACGCCGGGAGCCGGCCGACCGTGGGCTTGTACGAGTACAGGGTCTGGCCGGTGTTCATGTCCACCACCAGCGCGCCGTTCGAGCCCCCGCCCGCGTTGAGGTCACGGGCGAAGACCTTACGTAGGGCGCTCAGCGGGGAAGCCGCGGCGCTCGGCAGGGCGGGGCCGGCGAGGAGCACACCCGCCATAGCGACCGCCACGGCGATGGCGCGCACGCGCGCTTGACGTCGCATCGAAGTAATGAAACAGATCAGAGCGGACAAAGATGCGGTCCCCTCGACCCGTACAATCGGCGGCGGATGGGTAAGGTCGTGCACCTCGAGGCACAGGCGAAGGATCGCCAATCGGGTTCGCGGGGAAAGGCGCCGCGGCGCCGTCAGCGCTCGAAGACCGCGCTCGTGCTCGGCGGTGGCGGCTTCACCGGTGGCGTTTACGAGATCGGCGCGCTTCGAGCGATCGATCTCCTCGCCGTCAACCGGACGGTGAACGACTTCGACGTCTACGTGGGTACGAGCGCGGGCTCGTTCGTCGCGGCCTCGGTGGCCAACGGAGTGACGCCCGAGGAGATGATGCGCGCCATCGTGCAGCAGACTCCGACGCCGTTCCCCGACGTCGGGGTGAACTCCCTGCTCACGCCGAACTACACCGAGATCATCACCAAGGCGGCACGGATGCCGCTCGTCCTCCTGCGCGTGCTCCGCACCCTGGCGCGGGACTACCGCCAGCTCTCGGCGGTGGACATCGGCGTCGGCCTCGCCCAAGCGCTGCCCTCGGGTCTCTACACGGGGTCGGGCATCGAGCGTTACGTGCGCACGATCCTCTCCGACCCCGACCGCACCGACGATTTCCGGCTCCTGGCCAACGAGCTCTACATCGCCGCCACCGACCTCGATACGTGCGAGCGGATCGTCTTCGGCGCCGAGGGCTGGGACGACGTTCCGATCTCCACCGCGGTGAGGGCATCGACGGCGCTGCCCATGCTCTACAAGCCCGTCAAGGTCAAGGAGCACGAGCTCATCGACGGCGGCATCCTCTCGACCACTAATCTCGACCTCGCCGTCGAGGCGGGCGCGAAGTTCATCCTCGTGGTCAACCCGCTCGTCCCCTACGTCAACGACTTCGAGCAGCGGATCACCACCGTCGCCGGCTCTGGAGTCCGCCGCATCTCGGACATGGGGTTCCCCCAGGTCGGCTACCAGACGTTCAAGCTCCTCGCCTACCAGCGCCTCCACGAGATGGCGCGGCGCTGGGAGGAGCGCTACCCCGGCGTCGACATCGTCCTCATCGAGCCCGAGCCCAACGACGAGCTCATGTTCGAGACGAGCATCATGAACTACGCCTCGCGGGTCGACATCGCCCGCCACG
>DATCEM010000325.1:0-5533 GCA_036510175.1 Solirubrobacteraceae bacterium
GGCCGCGCCGCCGCGGTCGAGATCGTCCAGGTCGTGCCCGGCGGGCCCGCCCAGCGCGCGGGACTGCTCGCCGAGGATCTCATTGTCGAGCTCGGCGGCTACCCCGTCGAGCGCGTCGAGGACCTCCAGCGCGCGATGACCGCTGAGGCGATCGGCGAAGCGGTGCCCGTCCGCGTGGTCCGCGGCGACCGCGAGCTCGAACTCGAGCTGCGGCCGGTCGAGCTCGGGGACTGAGGGGAATCGACCGGCGCCGATTCCACGGCCCGCGCCGGCCGAGCGCTACGCACGCGAGCCGCTACACTCAGTCCTCGGCGCCGGGGTGGCGTTCCTTGTGACGCCCCGGGTCGGACGCCCGAACCACTCGACCGAAATCTGGAAGCGCGTACATGGCTCGCGGAGATGTTCGGATCGCTGTCACCCTCGCCTGCGAGGAGTGCAAGCGCCGGAACTATCAGACGAATAAAAGCAAGCGGAACAATCCGGAGCGAATCCAGCTCCGCAAGTTCTGCCGCTGGTGCAGGTGCCACACGGCGCACCGCGAGACGCGCTGAGCGCGTAGGAGCGCCCCGTGGCTCGGAATCGTAAACGCGCCAAGGAACGGCGAAACCGCCGTCCACAGTCCGCCGATGCCGGCGTCGCGGTCGCGCGAGGGGAACGGGAGGAGCATGCCTCCGCTCCGCCGCCGATGGAGCACGCGACACCCGACATCGAACTCGCCGAGGCCCAGCTCGCGCTCGGCCGCCCCGAGCTCGCGGGCGACCAATCGCCCGAGGAGATCGAGGCTCTGACCGAGGCCGAGGAGCGGGCGGAGGAGCTCGAGGACTTCGCAAGTCGGGTCCCCGGTCTCTTTCCCGACCAACCGCACGTCGTCAGCGCGCCGAACGAGCTCGAGGAGGACGAGGACGAGGACGAGGACGACGAGGGCGACGAGATCGACGCGGGCGGTGGACGCGGCGGCCGGCGCCGAGGACGAGGCGGTGTGACCACGGGGGGCGGCGGCGGTGGTGCCGGGGGGGAGCTCGCTCCTGCCGGCGCATCGGTGCCCGAGCCCCGCGTATTCCCCGGTAGCCGCCTGATTAACTTCTTGCGGGGAAGCTGGCGCGAGCTGCAACGGGTACAGTGGCCCGACCGCCGGCAGGTCGTGCAGGCCACGGGAGTCGTCATCGGGTTCGTGATCGTCGCCGGTCTGTTTCTCGGCGGCGCCGACTGGGTTGCCGGCAAGATCGTCACTTTCGTCCTGAAGTAAGCGGGGCTCAGGCCGAGATATCGTCAAGGCGCGGCGCGGGGTCCGGCCGAGGAGGAGACCGAGAAGAAAGCATGTTTCGCTGGTACGTCGTCAACACTTATTCCGGGCACGAGAATAAGGTCAAGCACAACCTCGAGCACCGCGTTGTGTCGCTGAATCAGCAGCGCGCGGTGCGGCAGATCGTCGTACCCACCGAGACGGTGTCCGAGATGAAGGACAACCAGAAGGTGACCGTCGAGAAGCGCACGATGCCCGGTTACGTGCTCGTCAACATGGACCTCAACGAGGACTCGTGGACCCTGGTCAAGGGCACCCCCGGCGTCACCGGCTTCGTCGGCGCGTCGAACGAGCCGGTGCCGCTCACCCAGGCCGAGGTCGACCGCCTGCTCCATCAGGAGACGGCCGAGCGGCCGCGCAGCCGCGCCCAGTTCGCCATCGGCGAGTCGGTCAAGGTCATCTCCGGGCCGCTGTCGGACTTCTCGGGCGAGATCTCCGAGGTCAACGAGGATGCGCAGCGCCTCAAGGTGCTCGTCTCGATCTTCGGCCGGGAGACCCCGGTCGAGGTCGGGTTCGATCAGGTCAAGAAGATGTAGCTATGGTTGAGCGCTAATGGCAAAAAAGGTCCTCACCATCATCAAGCTCCAAGCCGTCGGCGGCTCGGCGAGTCCCGCCCCGCCGGTCGGACCCGCGCTGGGACAGCACGGCGTCAACATCATGGAGTTCGTCAAGTCGTTCAACGCCCAGACTCAGAACGATCTGGGCACGGTGATCCCGGTCGAGATCACGGTCTACGAGGACCGCTCGTTCTCCTTCGTCACCAAGAGCCCGCCGGCGGCGATCCTCATCAAGCAGGCGCTGTCGCTCGAGAAGGGCTCGGCCGAGCCCAACCGCACGAAGGTTGGGAAAATCACCCAGGCGCAGCTGCGGGAGATCGCCGAGAAGAAGATGAACGACCTGAATGCTCACGACCTCGACCAGGCGGCGAAGATCATCGCCGGCACGGCGCGGTCGATGGGCGTGGAGGTGATCTAGAGGCCATGGCCAAGCACGGCAAGACTTATATGGATGCCAAGCAGCGCTTCGACCGCGAGCGCGAGTACACGCCCGCCGAGGCGATCGCGCTGGTCACGCAGTTCAAGCGCGCGAAGTTCAACGAGTCGGTCGAGGTCCACATCCGCACCGGACTGAACGTCCGCCACGCCGACGAGCAGCTGCGCGGGACCATCGCGCTGCCCAACGGCCTGGGCAAGAACGTCAAGGTCGCGGTGTTCGCCCAGGGCGACAAGGCGCGCGAGGCCGAGGAGGCGGGCGCCGACGTCGTCGGAGCCGAGGACCTCGCCGCGCGGATCCAGGAGGGCTTCGACGACTTCGACGTCGCGATCGCCACACCCGACCTGATGCCCGTCGTGGGCCGCCTCGGCCGGATCCTCGGTCCCTCGGGGAAGATGCCCAACCCGAAGGTGGGGACGGTGACCATGGATGTCGCCAAGGCGGTCGAGGAGTCCAAGGCGGGGAAGATCGAGTACCGGACCGACCGCACCGCGATCGTGCATCTGATCATTGGCAAGAGCGACTTCGAGGAGCTCCGCCTGCTCGAGAACTACGCCGCGGTGATGGACGAGCTCATGCGGGCGAAGCCGTCGTCCGCCAAGGGCCGCTACATCCGGTCCGTCACCTTCGCCACGACGATGGGCCCGGGGGTCAAGGTCGACCCCACCCGGACGCGCGATCTCGTAGAGGAGCCAGCGGCCGCGTAGACTGAGCAGCAATCTGACAGAGACGACGCCCTAGACCTCCGGCCTGCGCGAAAGCGCAAGCTAAGTCCGGAGCAGGCGGAGCCTCGAAGCCGGGCAGCATCTGCCGCCCGCTCTCGACGCCCGCCATTGTGCGGGCGTTTCTCATGAGAGGAACCAGACACCGAAATGAACAGAGATGAGAAAGCAGCCGTCGTCGAGGAGATCGCCGGCCAGATCAAGGCCTCCGAGGCGGTCTTCGCCGTCGACTATCGCGGCCTGACCGTCCCCCAGGCGGCCGAGCTCCGAAGTAAGCTGCGCGACTCCGACGCCACCTTCCGCGTGGTCAAGAACTCACTCACCGAGCTCGCCGCCGACCAGGCCGGCGCCGAGTCGCTCAAGGAGTTTCTCGTCGGCCCCACCGCGCTGACCATCGTCCGCGGCGACGCCGCCCTCGCGGCCAAGACCCTGAGCGACACCTCCCGCCTCCTGCGCGGCCTGCTCGAGTTCAAGGGCGGGCTGATGAGCGGCAGCCACCTCACCGCCCAGGACGTCACCTCGATCGCCCGCCTGCCCTCGCGCGAGGTGCTCCAGGGCCAGCTCGTCGGAATGGTCGCCTCCCCGCTCGTCGGTCTCGTGCGCGGCCTCAACGGCCTGCTCGCCGGCGTAGCGATCCAGCTCGCGCAGGTGCTCGAGCAGCGGGGTGGGGCGCCGGTGGAATCGGCTGGCGCCGATTCCATTGCGAGTTCGGTCGAGGCTGCGGATGGCGGAGGTGATGCCGGCGCCGAACTCGCCGGGGCTGGCGAGCCGGCGGAGGCCGTGGCCGTGGCGGAGCCCGAGCCCGAAGTCGCCGCCGAGGCCGAGGCCGCCGCTGAGCCTGAGGCCGCCGCTGAGTCTGAGGCCGAGGCCGCCACTGAGCCTGAGCCCGCCGCCGCCGCTGAGCCCGAGCCCGCGGCCGAGCCCGACCCCACTACCACTGAAGAACCCGATCAGGACGCAGCGTCGGAAGACGCGTCCGACGCATAAGGAGGACAACCCATGGCCACTACAGCTGACTGGATTGAAGAGCTCAAGGGCATTTCGGTGCTCGAGCTCGCCGAACGCATCAAGGCGCTCGAGGAGGAGTTCGGCGTCTCCGCGACCGCGGTAGCCGCGCCCGCCCCGGCCGCTGCGGGCGGCGGCGACGCCGAGGCCGCCGAGGAGCAGACCGCCTTCGACGTCGTGCTGACCGCGGCGGGCGACAAGAAGATCCAGGTGATCAAGGTCGTGCGCGCCGTGACCGGCCTGGGACTGAAGGAGGCCAAGGCGCTCGTCGACGAGGCCCCCAAGCCGATCAAGGAAGGCGTCGACAAGGCCGAGGCGGACAAGCTCAAGGCTGACCTCGAGGAAGCCGGCGGAAGCGTCGAGCTGAAGTAGTTCAGGGAGGCTCCGCCGCCGAGAGGCGTGCGGGGCCGCTCCCCGCTCGAAATATCGCACGCCGCGCCCGCCGGCGGTTCGGCCTGCTAGGCCGCCCGGCATTACCCCAGCCCGCGGCTTTCCGATTCCTAACCTGGGCCTGCCGGCGGGGCCCGGTCGGATCCATCGGCCGCCTTCGACGGCGCCCGCAGCAGGGCGTCGATCGCCGCCGCGAGGCCCAGCCAGCCCATGAACTCTCTCGTCGTGCCCGCATCGTCGGTGGCGCGGCCCAGCAGCGACTCGCCCGCGGGCTCGATCTCAAGTCGGATCCGGATGGGCCTGGGCTCCACGCTCTCGATGCTTGCCCAAACGGGACGACGCCACAATGGGGGCGAACCCCAGACCAGTCCCTAGGCTTTGCGCACGACGGGCGACCGTGTCGACAAGCAGCCTGCGCCCGAGTAACGGCTCGGCCCGAGGGCGCCGGGCGGCGGGTTCACCGCCCCGCCCCGCGCCCACCCACCCCCACGCTCGAAATCCTGGGGGTTCGGTCTGGGGTTCTCCCGGTTGTGCGCCCGCCGTGCCGCGGTGAGGATCGCCGGGATGAAAGCCCGCGACCGTCGTGCGCGCTCCGACGACCAGCCACCAAGCGAGACGAGGCTCCCGTGATCACCGACGCAGCAACGGACACAGCGACGCGGCGCCCCGGACGCCCACCGACCCCCGGACGCCCACCGACCCGCGGACGTCGGCCGACCCGCGGCCGCCCAACGACCCGCGGCCCCTGGTGGGCAGCCATTGCCGTGTGCGCAGCGATCATGTGGTTCCCGACGGCTGCCGCGGCCACGAGCTGTCCGAGCACCCCTGGGCCGCAGACGGTGACGTTCTCTCTGCTGGCGACCCCGGCGGAGCAAACGTGCGTCATCCCCGACGGAGTCAGCTCGGCGTCCCTCGAGGCTGTCGGCGCTCCGGGAGGCGACGCCTACAAAGGGTCCGGCGGCGCCGGTGCCGTGGTCACCGGATCGCTCACTGGACTGTCCGACGGCGAGACCCTCTACGTCGAGGTCGGCGGACCGGGCGGAGCGGCGAACTCGAATCAGGGTTCGGGCGCCGGCGGCTTCAACGGCGGCGGCTCAGGCAATAGCGGCGGCGGCGGTGG
>DATCEM010000326.1:0-5932 GCA_036510175.1 Solirubrobacteraceae bacterium
GTCGTCGCCCCCGGGCAGGCGCCCGTGCTCCTCGACTTCTTCGTCGAAGCCCCCGGCCGCGAGCCGTCCGCCGCCCGCCTCGCTGAGCTCGTTCCCGTCACCGTCTCCTTCGGCGACGCCGTCCAGGTGTTCAACATCGGCGCCGCATCGGTGGGCACCTACGGAACGCCGGCGGGCTTGTGCGAGGCGGCCGATCGCTTCGGCCGGGTCCCCCTCGCCCAGCTCGTGGAGCCGGCCGCGGCGCTGGCGCGCTCCGGGGTGGAGCTGAACGTAGAGCAGGCGTACGTGATCGAGATCCTCGCCGGCGTCGCGACCGCCACCCCCGAGAGCGCCGCCGTGTTCGCCCCCGACGGCAAGGTGCTGCGCGCCGGGGACACGATCCGCCAACCCGAGCTGGCGGACGCGCTCGAGCGGCTCGGAAGCGAAGGCGCGGCGCCGTTCTACACGGGAGACATCGGGCGGGCGGTCGTCGCCTGGATCGCCGAGCGCGGCGGGATGCTCACCACCGAAGACCTCGCCGCCTACGTGGTCCGCGACCGCGAGCCGGCGCGCGTTCGCTACCGCGGCCGCGAAGTGCTGACGAACCCGCCTCCGTCGGCGGGAGGGATCCTCATCGCCTACGCCCTCGCTCAGCTCGACGCCGACCCCGGGGGGCCAAGCCTCGAGCGGCTCGTCGAGGTCATGGAGCGCGCGCAGAGTGAGCGCACGCCCGAGTTCCTGGCGGGGCTCGACGAGCCCGGCTTCTCGGCCCGCTTCCTCTCGGCACGCGGGGTGGGGACGGGCCCCCTGGGTTCGACGACGCACATCGCGGTGCTCGATCGCGAGGGGTGGGCGTGCTCGGTGACATGCTCGAACGGATCGTGCTCGGGCGAGGTGGTGCCGGGCACGGGCATCCACCTGAACAACATGCTCGGCGAGCAGGATCTCAATCCGCTCGGCTTCCACCGCCATCCGCCGGGACGGCGGCTCCCGAGCATGATGGCGCCGACGGTGGTGCTCCGCGACGGGGCGCCCGAGCTCGTGCTCGGCAGCGCCGGATCGAACCGGATCCGCTCGGCGATCCTCCAGACGATCATCCGCGTGGTCGACGAGGGTCTGCGCGCCGGCCCCGCCGTGCAGGCGCCGCGGGTCCACTTCGAGGATGGCATCGTCTATGTCGAGCCCGGCATCGACCCCGGAGCGCTCGAGGCCGCCGGCCGGGCGATCGCCCGCTTCCGAGACCGCAACCTCTTCTTCGGCGGCGTCCAAGCGGTGGAACGCGACCCGGTGCGGGGGTTCTCCGGTGGCGGCGACGAGCGGCGGGGCGGAGCGGCGATCGTCGTGGGCGCGGACTACGGCACGATGCGCGTATGCGACGTTTGACGCGGCGCCGGACAGCGCACGCCGGGTTTGCCGCAGGCCTCGCCGTGGTGACGCTCGCGGGCTGCGGCCTGGCGGTACAGGCCCCCGACCTGTTTGCCGTCACGCGTACCGGCCAGGGTAAGACGGTGACCATCATCATCGGCTACGACGGAAACGTGACCTGCAACGGGCGAGCGGGCAAGACGCTGCCCGACAAGCTGCTGCTGATGGCGCGCTCCCTCCCCGGCCAGCTCGCGACCGACGCCCACAGGAAACTCGATCCCCCGTCCCCTCCGAACAGCTCCTACAGGTTCAAGGTTCAGGTCCAGTACGGGACGTTCTCCTTCCCCGACACCTCGGCCCAGCATCGTCCCGAGCTCGCCAAGCTCGAGGAGGTCGTGCTCGAGGCGCTCCCGAGCTGTGGAGCCGGCGGTTAGGCCCGCTTAAGGGCGCGGCCGGTAGGGTTCGCGCTCCGATGTACGCCGTCCTGCCAGTCGTCCACCACCATCCGGATCCGGTCACCACGTTCCAGGCGATCGTGCTCGGGCTCCTCCAGGGCGTGACCGAGCTCTTCCCGATTTCGAGCCTGGGCCACACCGTGCTCTTCCCGACCCTGTTCGGCTGGCACACGCTGGTGAAGTCGCAATCCCAGCCCGAGTCCTTCTGGCTCGCCTTCGTGGTCATGCTCCACGTCGGGAGCGCGATCGGCCTGCTCATCTACTTCTGGCGCGACTGGATCGCCATCATCAAGGCTTTCTTCCGCACGCTGGGCAAACGGCGCATCGACACCCCGACCGAGCGGCTCGCATGGCTGATCGTGATCGCGAGCATCCCGGCGGGACTCTTCGGGATCGTCCTCGAGCATCCGCTCCGGGTGGCGCTGGCGAAGCCCACCTCGGCAGCGATCTTCCTCATGGTCAACGGGGTCATCCTCCTCTCCGCCGAGCGCCTGCGCCGGCGCGCGGACGTACGCGCTCTGGCCCTGCGTGAGGGGGTCAAGGAGGACGGTGGACGCCGGCTCGAGACCCTCGACTACAAGGAAGCGGGAGTGATCGGGCTCGCCCAGGCCACCGCTCTCATTCCGGGGATCAGCCGCGACGGGGTATGCATGGCGACCGGGCTGGCCCGCGGCCTGGACAACGCCGACTCGGCCCGCTTCGCTTTCCTGCTCGCGACGCCGATCATCCTCGCGGCCGGGCTGTTCAAGATCGGCGACCTGCTGGGCAAGAACGGTGACTACGGCGTCCGCGGCGAGGCCGTGATCGCCGCCGTCTTCGCGGCGATCGCCGCGATCTTCGCCGTGCACTTCCTCACCCGCTACTTCCGCACGCGGAACCTGACCCCGTTCGGGATCTACTGCGTGCTCTTCGGTGGGGCGATGGTCGTGTACACCGCGGTGTGAGGAGAGCATGAGGGCGCGGATGCTCCAGGAGATCCTCGAGCGCTACAACGCCACCCGCCACGCCGAGCGACCAGCGCGATCGCCGGCACGGGGCGCTAGTTGAAGCGCACCTTGCCGTTCGAGCGCGCGCGGGCCTGAGCGCGATCGACGAAGTCGAGCCGCTTCAGGGCGGCCCGGAACAGTCTCGTCACCAGGCGCAGCCGCGCATTCTCGGAGCGGAGATCGAGCAGGCCCTGCTTGGCGTCGAGACCGAAGTCGACGGTCGCCGCCATCGCGTAGGCGCCCATGGTCGCCAGCTCGTCGACGTCCGCATCACGGTCGGTGGCGCGCTTGACGAGGTCGGCGTAGACCTCGCGCGCCTGGCTGAGCAGCGTCTCGTCCACCATCTCCTCGCGGTCGGCGAGGAACTCGATCGTGCCCGCGGGGTAGGGGAGATGCTCGCGCCGCTCGAGGACCCGAAACGGCCTCGTGCCGCGGGTGAGAAGGTTGATCCGGCCATCGTCGAGGCGCTCGAGCACGCGCTCGATCTCGCACGCGCAGCCGTTCTCGCGCAGGCCCTCGTCGGAGAGCCAGAGGATTCCGAACTCGCGCTCGCGCTCGAGGCACTCGTTCATCATCGTCTTGTAGCGCTGCTCGAAGATGTGCAGCGGGATCATCTCTCCGGGGAGCGCTACCAGGGCGAGAGGGAAGAGGGGAAAGTCACTGACCAGCCGATCCGGCACAGATGCAGGGTAGCCCGTCCGAGCGAGCAGACGTGGAGCATGTGCGTGTGGGGCCTAGACCGGTTTGCGCGCGCTGAGGAGCAAGTTGTAGAAGATGGCCGGCGGCAGGTAGGGCTCGAGAAAGCGCTCGTCGACGCGCTGGAGCTTCAGGTAGCCGTGGTAGGCATAGCTCGTCCACAGGTAGGGGATGTCCGCGGCCCTGGCCGTCGCCTCGAGCCCGCGGTTGAGCCATCCGAACCAGTTCGCGAGCAGCTCCTCGCCGCGGACCTGGACCCCCACGAAGCCTGCACGCCGCGCCAGCCCGGACAGGTCGCCGGGAGCGAAGGCATGGATGTCGACGCGATCCTCCAGCGCGTGATCAGCGGCGTCCTGCGCGTCGGCGTCGTCCGGTGCCGCGGCGGGAGCGAGCCTCAGGAGCGCGCGCCAGGCGGGGGCGAGCAGGCGCGCACCGCGCTTGGGGACAATCGCCAGGCGGTCGCCGATCCGCGACGGCTCACCGGCGAAGACGATCCGTCCTCCGGGGCGCAGCACGCGGTGGAGCTCGGTGAACGCCCGCTCCAGGTCGGGGAGATGGTGGAGCACGGCGTGGCCGAACACGAGATCGAAGCTCGCGTTGCCGAAGGGCAGTGATTCGGCGTCGGCGCGGGCGGCCCTGACCTCTAGCCCCAGGCGCCGGGCGTTGGCCGTCAGCGTGGCCACCATGCCGGGGGAGATGTCGGTGCACGTCGCCTGCTCGAGGACTCCGGCCTGGAGCAGGTTGAGGCTGAAGTACCCCGTGCCTGCGCCGATCTCGAGTCCGCGCCCGTAGCCGCCCTGGAGCTCGTCGCCGAGCAGCTTGCGAATCTTCCCGAGCACCTGGGACTGGCCCACGTCGCCGAAGTCGATGCCCCACTTGGCGTCGTAGCTGGCGGCGGCTACGTCGTGATAGCGGGTGTTGACGTCGCGGATCTCGTCCGCCGTCCTGAGCGCCTCCATGGCCGGGTGGACAATACCCTTTCATCCCGTGCCGGCGAATGCCTACCTCCAGAGTGACCAGCCCCACGGCGTGCCGCCGCTCGAGCTCACCGGGGAGCGCACCCTCCCCGACGTTCCTGCCGAGAACTACTGGTTCCGCCGTCACCTGACGGTCTACGAATGGATCGGGGCCCGCGTGGCCGGCCTCCGCGTCCTCGACATGGCATGCGGCGAGGGCTACGGCTCCGAGGTCCTGTCGAGATCGGCGGCCGGCGTC
Organism: Solirubrobacteraceae bacterium; assembly: GCA_036510175.1. GTDB lineage: Bacteria > Actinomycetota > Thermoleophilia > Solirubrobacterales > Solirubrobacteraceae > Palsa-465. Next base: position 4,697 of record DATCEM010000326.1, read on the forward strand.
GTCGGCGTCGACGCCAATCCCGAGGCCTACGAGCACGCGCGCCGCCGCTACGTACGGCAGAACCTCAGCTTCGAACGCGCGCTCGTCGAGCTCCACGGCGAGCCGTCGTGCTGCGACGCCGTCGTCTTCCTCCAGACGATCGAGCACCTCCAGGATCCCGCCGCCGTGCTCGAGCACTTCGCCACGATCCTCGCCCCGGGCGGGGTCGCCTACGTCTCGACGCCCAACCTGCTCACCCTCGCACCCCCCGGCGCCGCCAAGTCAGACAACCCCTGGCACCTGCGCGAGTACCGCGCTGCCGAGTTCGAGCGCCTGTGCCGGGACACGTTCGCCGCGGTCGAGGTTCTCGGGGTCTTCCACGCCCGGAAGCTCCGCGCTCACGAGCTCGCGCTGCGCCTCGGCTGGGACCGCGTGCACCGGCGCCTCGGCCTGACCGCCCCGTTCTACGACCGCTTCACTCCCGCGCTCGCGGCGAGCGACTTCGCCGTGCGACCGGGACGGCTGGACACGGCGCTCGACTTCCTGGCGGTGTGCCGGCCGTGAATGGGCGCCGCGGCGAGGGCGAGCTCGCGCTTGTACTGCATACGCACATGCCGTATGTCGAGGGCTTCGGCACCTGGCCCTTCGGCGAGGAGTGGCTGTGGGAGGCGGTCGCGACCTCCTACGTGCCGTTGCTCGAGGTGCTTGGGCGGGCGCCCATCACTTTGTCGCTCACCCCCGTGCTGTGCGACCAGCTCGAGGCTCCCGGCGCGATGGAGCGGTGCCTGCGCTTTCTCCGCGAGGTCCGCCCCGAGTCGCACCGGCTCGACATCGAAGGAATGCGGGCCGCGGGCGAGGAGGGACTGGCCGGCGAGCTCGAGCGCTCTGGTGCCGAGTACGCCGCGGCCGCCGACCTTCTCGAGGCGATCGGCGGTGACCTCCTCGGCGCGCTCGCGCCGCATGTGAGCTGGACCTCGTCGGTGAGCCACGCCATCCTCCCGCTGATCGTCACCGACGCGGGCGTCGCGCTTCAGGTGGAGACGGCGATCGCCGCGCACCGGCGCCGGTTCGGCCAGTGGGACGGCGGTTTCTGGCTGCCCGAGTGCGCTCACGCCCCCTGGCTCGACGGGCTGCTCGAGGATTGTGGCGTGCACGCGACCTGCGTCGAGCTCACCGATGCCTTCGGCCTCGGAGCGCCCGAGCACCTCAGGCCGCTGGTCACCGATGAGGGGCCGGTGCTGTGGCCGATCGATCGGG
>DATCEM010000327.1:0-8110 GCA_036510175.1 Solirubrobacteraceae bacterium
TCCGGAGACCGTGGTGCCCCTCCGTCGTGAGGAGGGCGGGAGCGGAAAGGCCCACGCCCTCAACCACGGCCTGGCCAGGATCCGCGAGGACGACTGGTACGAGGCGGTGATGATCATCGACGCCGATGTCCTCCTCACCGCGACGGCGCTGCGCCGGATGGCGCGTCACCTGGGCGACGCTCGGGTGGGCGGTGTGACGGCCTACATCAAGGAGGGCAGCGATCCCGCCAACTACATCAACCGCTTTGTCAGCTTCGAGTACATCGCCTCCCAGGCCGGGGCGCGCCGCGCCCAGAACACCCTCGGCGCGCAAGCCTGCCTGGCCGGGGGCGCGCAGCTCATCCGGCGTGGCGCCCTCGAGCGGATCGGCGGAACCCTCGACACGAGCACGCTCGCCGAGGACACGGTCACGACCTTTCGCATCCAGCTCGCCGGCTATGACGTCCGCTTCGAGGGCAACGCGATCGTGTGGGCCGAGGAGCCGAACACGATCGCCGGGCTGTGGCGTCAGCGGGTGCGCTGGGCCCGGGGAAACATCCAGGTCACGCGACGCTTTCGCGGCGTCTGGCTGCACCGGCTCCGCGTCGGTGCCCTCGGCGGCCCGACCTTCGCGGCGATCTGGGCCTCGATCAACCTGATGCCCCTGTTCATGGTGTCCTCGACCGTCGGCCTGCTCGCCCTGTTCTTCTCCGACCGGCCGCTCTCGGTGCAGGCGTTCCATGCGCTGTGGGCGCTGACCGGCGCGACCTTCCTCTTCGTCATCGGCTCGAGCCTGGTGATCGACAGCACGGCGGGACGGCGCTGCTGGCGAGAGGGGCTCCTCTTCCCCGGCGCCGTCAACCTGGCGCTCATCGTCTTCGGGATCTTCGGTCCCGTGCTCACGCGCGTGCTCGGCCCCGAGCTGGCGGCGATGGGCCTGCGTCAGGGGCAGCCCGCGGTCACCTACCTGCTCTTCTTCTCCGACATCTGGCTCACCCTTTCGATCCTCTGCGCGTACATGCTCAAGCGCATGGAGGAGTGGGGACGGCTGCCCCGGCTCGTGCCGCCGCTGCTCTATCTCGTGGGCTACGGGCCGCTGCTCTGCGCGATCACCGTGGGCGGATATCTCGCCGAGCTGCGGGGCGCCGATCGGCGATGGGAGAAGACGGAAAAGGTCGGACGGATCGGGGAGCTCGTGGCATGAGGCACGGCGCGGCAAGCGGTCCGGAGAGCCGGGTCATGGTGCGCCCCCCGGACGATGTCTGGTCCGAGGCGTTCCGCGAGGAGGTCCGCCGCGACCGGCGCTTCGAGGCCAGCCTGATGCTGCGCGAGGCGGCCGTGCTGGCGGTCGTCGTCCTCGTCATGCTCATCCTTGTGCTCGCGCGCTGAGCCTGCTCCGTAGATCGCGACCCCGGGTTGCGGAGCACTACGGACGACTGACTCGGCGCAAGCGCCGAAGAGACCATGTATGCCCAACCGCCAGCCCCGATCGCGCGCTCGCCTGCTCACCGTCGCCCTCGCCTGCGCGCTCCTCGCCGCCGTCTGCGCTCCCAGCGCGTTCGCGCGGGTAACCCCTCGCGCGAGCGCCGCTCACAAGGCGAAGGTCCAACGCGTCGGCGGCCGTGTCCACCGGGCTTGGCCCTTCATCGGTCGCCCGCCGCAGACCGCTCTGGGCCGCTGGCTGGCGCGGCAGGTGGGGCCGACCAAGCTTCGGCCGTGCCGCCGGCACGTCGGCCGGCACACGATCGCGTGCTGGCGCATCATGGTCGCCGGCGATCGCTCGCTCCACGTGCCGCAGGCCGGCCAGACGGCTTCCGACGCCGCCTCGATGACCGTCGGCGGACCCCTGCGCATGGCGGCCGGGGCCGCCAGCGGTTCGGGCACGCTGCTCCTCGCACGTTCCTATGCCATCCCGACCAACGATCCCGCCTACTCGAGCCTGGCCAACTGGTCGTGGACCTACGACTCGGCGGTGACGGCCACGGCGTTCGCGGTCACCGGCGCCTCCTCCGATGCCGAGCAGCTGCTCGATCAGCTCGCCGCGCTCCAGAACACCGACGGGTCGATCGATCTCGCCTTCAATGTCGCCACCGGACAGGCCCAGGCGACCTTCCGCGCCGGCACGATCGCCTGGGTCGGCCTCGCCGGCACGATCTTCGACCAGGACTTCGCGTCCTCGCGCTACCTCCACATGGAGAAGCTCGCGGCCAGTTACCTGCTCTCGCTCCAGGGCACGAACGGACTGATCCGCGGCGGGCCCGACGTCAGCTGGTACTCCACCCAGAACAACCTCCTCGCCTACGCCTTTCTCGCCCATCTCGGCGCCGAGCTCCTCGCCGACGGGAGCGCCGCCCAGGCGGCCACCTACGACAGCGCCGCCGGACGCATCGCGGCGGCCATCGACGCCAACCTGATCGTCGAGAGCGGCTCGAGTGCCTACTTCATGGAGGGCCTCGGCGATCCGGTGCAGGCCCTCGACGTGCAGGCGCTGGGCGCCATGTACCTGAACAGCCGCGGCCAGACGACGCGCGCCGCGCAGGTGCTCGGCTACGCGGAGAGCGCCTTCGCCGTCACCGGCCGTTCCATCAACCTCTCGAGCGATCCGAGCACCTACAACATGACGTACTCCGCGCCCGGCCCGTTCTCCGGCCTCGCGCCCTACATCGGCACGGACGCGCCCAACGTGCTCTGGCCCGAAGGCACGGCCGAGGTCCGGCTCGCCGCCGCATCGCTCGGCCAGCCGACCACCGCGCTCGATGAGGATCTCGCCGCCTTAGCCGCCGTCACCCCGAACCAGGGCGGTGCGCTGCTCCAGTCCGACCAGACCCTGACCAGCGCCCGCTACGGCGTCAGCTACCACGTCTGGCCCGCCGCGGCGGCGGGCGCGTGGCAGCTCCTCGCCCAGGCGAAGAGGGTGCCGGCGCTGTTCCCCCGCGTCACCGCCACCGATCTCGCGGCGCGGTAGGCGAGGCGCCCTTCCGGTATCACCCAGATGCGCCCTCGAGCACGAGGATGAGGTCGCCCTGTTCGAGGCGGCCGCCGGACGGAGCGGCGACGCGGGCGACGCGGCCGGCGTGCGGCGCGGTGATCGTCGACTCCATCTTCATCGCCTCGAGCACGGCGATCGCGTCACCTTCGGCGACCTCGTCGTCCTCCTTGACCTGAACGGTGACGATGCCGGCGAGCGGGGCCGCTACGTGGTCGGGGTCCTTGGGGTCCGCGCGCTCGACGACGGCCGAGGTCACCTGGATCGCTTCGTCGCGGACATCGATTGGGCGCAGCTGGCCGTTGAGCCGGGTGAGGACGGTGCGCATGCCGCGCGCGTCGGGCTCGCCGATCGCTTCCAGGCCGACGACGAGTCGCACCCCGGGCTCGAGGTCGATGGCGTGCTCGTCCTCTTCCCTCAGTCCGTAGAAGAAGGGCAGCGTGGGAATCACCGACACGTCGCCGTAATGCTCGCGGGACTCCTGCTGGTCGCGGAAGGGGCCGGGAAACATGAGCTCCGACAGCGCGGCGCGCCGCTCGGGGCCGGCTTCGGGCAGCGGTGTGGCGCCGTCGGCGTCATCGGGCTCGCGGCCCGCCGAGGTCCCCCGTAGGGCGCGCTCGGCGAAGGGCTGCGGCAGCCCACCGGCGGGCTCGCCGAGCTCTCCGCGCAGGAACGCCAGCACCGAGTCGGGGAGATCGAAGCGCTCGGGGTGCTCGCGCAGGTCGTCCCAGTCGATCCGCCCGGAGACCACGAACAGGGCAAGGTCGCCCACGACCTTGCTTGTAGGAGTTACCTTGACGATGTCGCCGAGGAGCTCGTTGGCGCGCACGTAGGCGGCTTCGATCTCCTCGAAGCGCTCGCCGAGGCCGAGCGCGATCGACTGCTGGCGGAGGTTGGTGAGCTGGCCGCCGGGGATCTGGTGGCGGTACACGCGCCCGGTGGGCGCGCGCATGCGGGTCTCGAACGGCGCGTAGCTCGAACGCACGGACTCCCAGTAGGGCTCGAGATCGAGCAGTGCGCCGAGCGACAGCCCCGTCGCCCGGTCGGTGAAGTCGGTCGCGCTGACGATCCCCGAGAGCGTGGGCTGGCTCGTCCTGCCCGCCATCGGGGCGGCCGCGCCGTCGACGGCATCCACGCCCGCTTCGATCGCCGCCAGATAGGTGGCGAGCTGCCCGCCGGCGGTGTCGTGGGTGTGCAGGTGCACGGGGAGATCGAACTCCTCGCGCAGCCGGGTGACCAGCGCTCGCGCCGCGGGCGCGCGCAGCAGGCCGGCCATGTCCTTGATCGCGAGCACATGCACCCCCGCGTCCACGAGGCCCTCGGCCACGCGCAGGTAATAGTCGAGCGTGTACACCCGCTCGGCGGGGTCCGACAGGTCGCCGGTGTAGCACACCGCGCCTTCGGCCAGGGCCCCGGCTTCGAGCGTGGCATCGATCGCCGCGCGCATGGGCTCGACGTTATTGAGCGCGTCGAAGATGCGGAACACGTCGATCCCCGTGGCGGTGGCCTCGGCGACGAAGGCGCGCACCGCAGCCTCGGAATAGGGCTCGTAGCCGAGCAAGTTCCGTCCGCGCAGGAGCATCTGCAGGCACAGGTTGGGGATGCGTTCGCGGAGCAGGGCGAGACGCTCCCAGGGATCCTCGGCGAGGAAGCGCAGGGCGACGTCGTAGGTCGCCCCTCCCCATACCTCGAGTGAGAGCATCTCGGGCAGCAGGTGCGCGAGGTAGGGCGCGACGGCGGCCATGTCGAACGTGCGCATGCGCGTGGCCAGCAGCGACTGGTGAGCGTCGCGCAGCGTGGTGTCGGTGACCTGGAGCGAGCGCTCGTCGCGCAGCCAGCGGGCGAAGCCGGCCGGCCCGAGCTCCTCCAGGCGCTGGCGCGAGCCCGGTGGGGGATCGCCGGGGGGAAGCTCCGGGAGCTTCGACGCCGGATCGGCGACGGACGGGCTCGGCCCGTTGGGGCTGTTGACCGTCACCTCGGCCAGGCGACGCAGGAGCCTCGAGGCGCGATCGCCGCGCGCGCTGATCGCAGTCAACCCCGGTCGTTCGTCGACGAAGGTCGTGTAGGTGCGCCCGGCTTGGAAGTCGGGATCGTCGAGCACGGCGCGCAGGAACGCCTGGTTCGTGCTCACGCCGCGCACGCGGACTTCGTCGACCGCCCGGCGGGCCCGCGTGATCGCCATTCTCAGGTCCTCGCCGCGGGCCGTCACCTTGAGCAGGAGGGGGTCGTAGTAGGGCGAGATCTCGGCGCCGACATAGGCGGTGCCCTCGTCGAGGCGGATCCCGGCCCCACCCGGCGCGCGGTAGGCGGAGATGCGCCCGGTGTCGGGGCGGAAGTCCGCCGACGGGTCCTCAGTGGTGATCCGGCACTGGAGGGCCACACCACGCTGGCGCAGCGCGTCCTGACGGATCCCCAGGTCGGCGAGCGTGGCGCCGCCGGCGATCAGGAGCTGCGAGCGCACGAGGTCGATGTCCGTCGTCTCCTCGGTGACCGTGTGCTCGACCTGGATGCGCGGGTTCATCTCGATGAACACGTGCTCTCCTCGCTGGGGATCGACGAGGAACTCCACCGTCCCGGCGTTGACGTATCCGACTTCGCGGGCGAAGCGCACCGCGTCCTCGCACAACCGGTCGCGGAGCGCCGGGTCGAGGTTGGGGGCCGGGGCGAGCTCGATGACCTTCTGGTGACGGCGCTGCACCGAGCAGTCGCGCTCGAACAGGTGCACGAAGTTACCCTCGGCGTCGGCGAGGATCTGCACCTCGATGTGGCGGGGGCGCACGAGCGCCTCTTCGAGGTACACGGAGGGATCGCCGAACGCCCCCTCCGCCTCGCGCATCGCCGAGCGCGCCAAATCCTCGAGCTCGCGCGAGGTCGCCACGAGGCGCATTCCGCGCCCGCCTCCGCCCTCCGCCGCCTTGACGAAGAGCGGGAAGCTCATCCCCTCGGCCGCCGCGCGGGCGTCGGCGGGGTCGGCGAGGATCCCCGAGGCGCGGAGCACGGGCACGCCGCAGCGGCGCGCGGCCTCCCGGGCCCGGACCTTGTTGCCGGCGGCCGCCAGCACCTGCGCCGGTGGCCCGACGAAGATGATCCCCGCGCGCGCACACGCGCGGGCGAGCTCGGGATTCTCGGACATGAAGCCGTAGCCGGGATAGATGGCGTCGGCGCCAATGCGCTGGGCCAAGCCGACGACGAGGTCGATGTCGAGGTAGGCCCGCACCGGGTGCCCGGCCTCCCCGACCTCGTAGGCCTCGTCGGCCTTGACTCGGTGCACCGAGCCGCGATCGTCGGGCGTGTAAAGCGCCGCGCTGGCGATCCCCAGCTCGTAGGCCGCACGAAAGGCACGGACGGCGATCTCGCCCCGGTTGGCGACCAGGACCTTGCTGAACATGGCGTCACAGTACACGCGGTCAGGTACGGGACGGTGCTGGGGGTCGCGTACACGCGCGCCCGCGCGCCGTGTGCACGCTCAGACCTCTTTGGGTTAGTGTCCTCTGAAGGGGGTATTCACAAGTCATGACGCGGATCGCCCGAGATCTTCCAGAGAGCGTGACCGAGACCTATCCCGCGGTCGCTGCCTCGCTGTTCAACGGGCGCCGGGTGGTGACCGAGCTTGCCGTCGCGGCGGGTGCGACGCGGGACCAGGTCGACGCGATCCGCCTCGCGACTTCGGAAGCGCTGACGAACGTGATCGTCCATGCCTACGGCGAGCGCTCGGGGGACATCTACCTCACCGCGGCCGTGGCGGGAGGCGAGCTGTGGCTGCTCGTCGCCGACGACGGCGACGGTTTACACCAGCGCGGCGGTAAGTCGGGACTCGGCCTCGGATTGACGCTGATCGCCCAGGCCTGCGACGAGCTGACGATCGTCAAGCGATCGACCGCAGGGACCGAGCTGCGCATGCGCTTCCGCCTCGGTACCGGTGCTGATGCCTCGGCCGCCGCTCACCCCCGAGGATCGGTCGCATCCGCGAGCTGGCCGGCCTCGTCGGTCTTCTCGACGACGAAGTAATCACTTCGCTTCTCGATCACCGTCTCGACCGTGTCGCGCTCGTGACCGGGGAGGACGACGAAGCGCCGCGGATGAGTGCGGACGCGCTCGTATTCGGGAGGGGTGAGCTCGATCAGGCGATTGCACCCGAGCAGGGCACACTCGCAGCGAAAACCGACGGCGTCAGCGCCCTCGCCCGGCCATTGCCCACGCGCGATCGCCTCGTTGACCTGGCGAAAGCGCGCCTGGTTGGCGGCAATGCGACGCTCGACCTCTTGGTCCATGCGCGAATCCTCGCACGCGCGGCGGTGCGGCGCGAACGCAGTCACGAGTCCTCGGTGACCACGAGCACCGGGGTGGCTGCGTCGGCCACGAGCGCTTCGGCGACGCCGCGCAGGAGCAGCCGCCCGGACCGGCGGCTGTGGTGGTGGCCGCAGACGATCAGGTCGAAGCCGTGTTCGCGGGCGTGGGCCAGCAACGTCCGCGCCGGCGGCTCGCCCTCGATCACCTCGTGCTCGACGTCGACGCCGGCGCGCTCGGCGCGATCGCGGGCCTGCGCGAAGGTCTCGAGCAGGTAGCGGTGGGCGGCGTCGGCCGATTCGGCGCGGTCTGCGCTCGTCTCGGCGTGGGCCGGCGAATAGGCGATCGACACAGCTTGCAGGCTTGCCTGATAGCGGCGGGTGACGTCGATGGCGACGTCGAACGCTCGCAGCGAGGCCTCCGAGCCGTCCCAGGCGAGCAGGATTCTCTGGAACATCAGCGCAGGATGGGGACGAGGGACAGGGCGCCGATCAGAGCGATCAGCATGTAGAGAAGGTACGCCGACAGGCGGCCGGACTGCAGCGCGCGGACCCGCGCCGCGATGCCCAAGGCAGCCAGCGACAGTGGGGCGTAGATGAAGCGGTCGATCGCCAGGACGACGCCGTTCTCGACGACGAAGCTCGGGCGCTCGGATTCGTCGCCGGAGGTCTGTACGAGCCGGGTCCGGTACCCGAGCGGTCCCCGGAGCACCACTCGCATCGGGTTCGAGTAGGCCGACGGGCGGTATTGCACCGCGCTCGGATCGGCGGCGCTGCCGGTGACCCACACCGGCGCGCGGCGAGCCTTGCCCGACCTGGCGCTCATCGCGATGAGCAGGGCCAGCGCCGCGTAGGCCGG
>DATCEM010000328.1:0-2314 GCA_036510175.1 Solirubrobacteraceae bacterium
CTCACGCGACCTAGCCAAAAATCCGACGCCGACCACGTGCAGGGCGTTTACCGTGGCGACTCACGGAGCCGATGGATGATTAGATGATCTGCCGCCAGGCGCTGATCGAATAATGACGATCTGATGCTCTACCAGCACTACGTGCGAGGCGCACGCCGAGAAGGTGGTTCAGATGAATGAAACCGCCCCGCACGACATCGGTGTGCCCCGCGGCCTAGCCGTTCGGTGCACGGCCGATGCTCGCGGAACCGTCCTCGAGCTCGCGGGAGAGCTCGACCTGGAATCAGCTCCGGAGCTCGACCGCCGGCTTCGGGAGCTGGAGGCGGCGAATCCCGTCCTGCTTCTCATCGACCTGAGCCGCCTCGAGTTCATGGACAGCAGCGGGCTCGCCGTGATCGTTCGCGCCGGACGAGCGGCCCGCACCAACGGTCACCGGCTCTCGTTGCGGCGCGGTACGGCTCAGGTGCAGCGGCTCTTTGAGCTCACCGGCGTGCTCGAGCGCTTCACCTTCGTGGACTAGCGACAGGCACGCCCCCACCTCAGGTCGCCGGGTAATTCGGAACCGCGCGAAACCGCGCTTAGCGGGCCATCCCGCCGGGTAGCTTCGCTGCCCGTGACGGCGTTCGGTTACACGATGATGTGCGAGCAGTCGCGACCCGACGACCTCGTGCGCGATGTTCGCCGCGCCGAGGAGGCCGGCTTCGACTTCTCGGTGATCAGCGATCACTTCCAGCCGTGGCTCGCCTCCCAAGGGCATTCGGGCTACGCGTGGTCGATCCTCGGTGCCGCGGCGCAGGCGACCGAGAGCATCGGCCTGATGAGCTACGTGACGTGCCCGACCCTGCGCTACCACCCGGCGATCGTCGCCCAGAAGGCGGCGACGGTGCAGATCCTTTCCCATAATCGCTTCCGCCTCGGGCTCGGGTCCGGAGAGAACCTCAACGAGCACGTCGTCGGCAAGCGCTGGCCGTCGGTCGGAGTGCGGCACGAGATGCTCGGTGAGGCCGTCGACATCATCTCGGCCCTGTTTGACGGTCGTGGGCTGGTCAATCGACGAGGACGCTACTTCGATGTCGAGTCGGCCAAGCTCTGGGATCTGCCCGAGCAGCGCGTGCCGATCGGCATCGCCGTCTCGGGCCCTGACTCCTGCCGGCTGGCCGGACGCAAGGCCGACGTCCTGGTCGCCGTCGAGCCCAAGGCCGAGCTCGTCCAGATGTTCGACGATGCCGGGGGCGAGGGCAAGCCCCGCGTCGGACAGATCGCGCTCGCCTACGACCCCGACCGCGACGCGGCGATCGAGCGCGCGCACGAGCAGTTTCGCTGGTTCGGCCTCGGCTGGAAGGTCAACGCCGACCTCCCAAACCCCGACTCCTTCGACAGCGCCACCCAGTTCGTCACCCGCGACGACGTCGCCGAGCAGCTCGCCTGCGGCCCCGATGTCGACGAGCACATCGAGAAGATCAAGCCTTACATCGACGCCGGATTCACCGAGATCGCCTTCGTGCAGATCGGCGCTGACCAGCAGGAGTCGTTCATCGCGTGGGCGGAGCGAGAGCTCCTGCCCGCCCTGCGGTCGCTTTGAGCGTGTTGCCCGGGCGACTCACGCGTGGGATGAAATACGCCGCCCGCTGCCGCCGTTCTTGATCTCCTCGAGCGTTCGCTCGAGCGCGTCCAGCAGGTCAGAGGGCGCCGAGGGCTCCTCGCGCTTCTCCGGAGCCGAGATCGTCTTGCCCTTGCGCTTGTTCGCGACCACGCGCTTCAGGCGCGCGCGGTACTCGTCCTTGTAGTTCTCGGGCTCGAAGGCGCCCGAGAGCGCCTCGATCACCGCTACCGCGGCCCCCAGCTCCTTGGGCTTGGGCTTGTGCGACTTCTGGGTCGCGGCGTCGACGCCCTTGCTCGGGCGGATCTCGTCGGCGAAGCGCATGGTGGTGAGCGTGAGCGCGCGCTCACGGGCACGGACGATCGCCAGGTATTCCCTCGCGCGCATGACGAAGCGACCGAGGGCGGCACGCTCGGTCTTGCCCATGACCTCGCTCAGGAGCCGGTAGGCGCGCGTTGCTCCATCGTCGCTGGAAGCGGGAACGAGGAAATACGGATGCTCGAAGAAGATCGGGTCGACCTCCTCGAGGTCGACGAACTGCTCGATGTCGATCGTGCGCGTCTTTCTTGGCTCGATTGCCGCCAGCTCGAGATCGGAGACGATCACCTGACCGCCGTCCTCGAGCTCGTAGCCGTGGGTGATCTCCTCGTAGGGAACCTCAACGTTCTCCTTCGAGCACCACCGCTCGACGTCGATGGGCGCGCCGTCCTTCTC
>DATCEM010000329.1:0-6118 GCA_036510175.1 Solirubrobacteraceae bacterium
CTCGCCGGGAACTTCCTGAAGCCGGCGGACGCGGAACCGGGATAGAGCCCTTCGACGAGGCCAATCGCGTCGTCCGGGCCCGCCTTCTTCACGAGCAGGCCCTCGAGCAGGTCGACGCCGACGTCGAGCTGCTGGTTGATCGTCTTGACCACGCCGTTGACCGGCGCGCTCTTATTGACGAGCTCGCCGACCCCGTCCATGACCTTGGCCAGGCCGGCGGTGATCCTCCGGAGCTGGAGGATGATCGAGACGAGGTAGACGACGAGCGCAAGGACGATGAGAACAACGGCGAGGATGGTGACGACGCCCGCTGCTGCGAATGCGAAGAGTGCCATGCGTCTGCCTTACGCGTCGTCGAGGATGACGTCGAGGGACGCGCCGTAGTTCGCCACGCCCGCCACCGTCTTGATGACCTGATCCTGCGTCGTCAGGAGCAGCGGAACGGCGTTGAGATCCCGCGACCCCGCCGCGGCGATCGACGAGATCCCCTCGACGGTATCGGGGATGCTCTTGGCGGCGCGTCGAACGCCGGCGAGTAGGTACACGACGACCGGCAGAACCACGAGGAGCAGTAGGAGATCACCGAGCCACCAGAGGATCATTGAGACCGCCTCTGGGCGACGATCGCGGCCTTACGGGCAATACCCGGCAAGGCTCCGAGAATGATCTCGAATTGGGCGTTGATTGCTCTGACCGCGCCGTCGAGCGGCCGCAGGTGGCGCGACTCCACGCCCTCGAGCGCGGACTCGAGCTTCTCGAGTCCGCCTGAGATGCGCTCGAGACGTGTGCGGACCTCGATGAGCGCGACCGCGAGGACGAGCACGACGCCCACGGTCAGCACGACGCTCAGGAGCACCAACAGATGCGTGCTGCTCATGCGGGCTCACCGAACCCGTCGGTGAGCGCGTTCATGTATCCGTCCTGGACCACGGCTTCCTCCACGATCTGTGCGAGCACGGGCGCCGTCGCCTGGAGCTGGGGAATGTTGTTGGTGTTAGCAGCAACCTTCCCGGCCACCTCGAGCAAGCCATTGACCGAGGTCTCGATGCTGGCCACGTACTCGACGAGCAGGGTGAGCAGGATCGCCACGACCACCGCCGCGCCGAAGGCGATCGAGAGCGATATCGCCCATAGCGTGTGTCCTCCGACCGCGTAGGTGATCACTTGCCTACCGCCACCTTGCGCAGCGCCCGAGCAGCATGGAGGATGCGGACGCCTGAGTCGTTGATCTGCGCGATGCCGCCCAGCTCGTCGGTCTGCTGGCGAATCACGTCCACCGCGTGCGCGGCGGCGTTCGCCTGCGAGGCGATCTTGAATGCCAGGTAGAGGATCGTGATGACGATCGTGGCGGCCACCGCGACGACCACCACGCCGAGAACCATCCCGATGCTCCATCCTGCGCCCGCTGCGAGCGTCAGCACGGGGCACCACGCTGATGGATATCCCTGGGCAAAGCCCGTCCTTGCATAATCATCTCCTCCGGCGGATTCCCGCGTGCGCGACGAAGCCGTCGAGTATCGCCAAGCCGGGCGTCAAGCGAGAGGCGCGTAAAATACTGACCGGCAGGGACCGTGTCCAGCGCCAAGGCGCTCAGTGGACCGTCCCAGCGGAACGCTGCGAGAGTCGTTCGCCACCGCGCCCGTAGCGCACCGCGATGAGCTCGGCCATGATCGACAGCGCTGTCTCTGCGGCACTGAGCGCTCCGAGGTCAAGGCCGACCGGCGCGCTGATCCGCTCGATGTCCTCCTCGGCCACGCCCACGGCCAGCAGCCGCTCCTTGCGCTCGGCCTGCGCGTGAGTGGAACCCATGGCGCCGACGTAGGCGGGCTCACCGGCCAACGCCAGCGAGAGCACCTCGTCGTCGATCTTCGGGTCATTCGAGAGCACGGCGAAATACGTCGCACGGTCGATCCCCCCAAGCTGTTCGAGGGCCGGTGCCGGCCAGGTCACGAGGATGTCCAGCGCATCGGGGAACCGTTCGCGTGTCGCGAAACGGGCGCGCGGGTCGATGACGTACGGCCGCCAGCCCAGGGTACGAGCGATGTGCGCGAGATGGTTGGCATATTCGACCGCGCCGAAGATGAGCAACCGCGGACCCGGCGCGGTCACGTCGATGAACAGGTCACCGCGCCGCTCCGAGCGCTCGTCCCACATCAGCTCCTCCGCGTCGGCGACGGCCTGCGCCTCGAGCTCCGGATCGCCGAGCGAGCCCTCTTGCTCGCCATCGGCGCGCACCAGCATCCGCTGGCCGGCGTGGGGCCCGCTGATCACCGTGATCAGCGCCGCACGCAAGTCCTCACGTGCGGCCTCGGCGAACGAGGCTTGCGCGGTCACTTAGGACTCGGCAGGTGGCGCCGGCGCGAGCGCGGCCGCGGCGAAATGGGCTCCGGCCGATCCGGCGCCTGCGGCCGCGAGTGAGGCGAGGGCCCACAGCGTGCCCTTGCGCTCCTGCCCCTTGAGCGCATCGACCGAGAGCGGGCCGGGTCCGGCCTCGACGAGCGCGAGCACGGTCAAGATAAGCACGAGGTTGTATTCGTAGCCGCCCGCGGTCGCCCATGGACCGTTCTTGAGATGGACGCGGTGGATCGCGGTGAGCATCGCCGCGGTGATGCCCGCGCCTCCCAGGGGAGTCAGGAAGCCGGCCGCCGTCAGTACGCCACCTCCCGCTTCGGCGACGCCGCCGGCGATGGCGTTGGCCAGGCCCGGATGCATGCCCATGTTCTCGAAGCCCTCGGCCGTCGCCTTCAGGCCGTGGCCGTCAAACCAGCCGAACAGCTTCTGGGTGCCATGACCGACGAACAGGGCGCCAACGGCAACCCGCAGCAACGTACGAAAAAGCTTCATCTCATCCCTCCACTAAATCGCGATCGAGAACGTCAAGATACCGGTCCGGGGAGCTCGGCTCGCGCCCACCGGCTCCGGCGTCGCCTTCCTCAGCCGACGGCCGCTCCCGTGAGCCCGAGTACCACCCCGATGAGCCCCGAAGCGATGAGGACCGACACCACGCCGCGGCGGGCGAGCAGGAGGGCCCCGAGCGCCACCGCGAGCAGGCCGACCTGCCAGCCGTGGTGCAGCTCTGAAGCCAGCAGCGCGGCGATCCCGACGATCGCCCCGATCGCCGCCGGACCCGCTCCCGCGAGGAACCCGCGCACGTAAGGGTTCTCCTTGATCCGCTCGAACCGAGCGGCGAAGCCGAGCACGAGCACGAACGAGGGCGCGAAGGCGATCGCTGCCGCCAGCAGGGCCCCGCCCAGCCCGGCGGCTGCGTAGCCGACGGCGGCGACGGTCTGGACTACGGGGCCCGGCGTGATCTGACCGAGCGCCACGGCGTCGAGGAACTGCGCCGAGGTCATCCAGTGATGCGTCCCGACCGCGTCGGCGCGCATCAGGGGAACGATGACGAACCCGCCGCCGAAGGCGAGCGCGCCGACCTTGAACGCCGTCCAGGCGAGCGGGCCGAGAAAGCTCTTTCCCGCGATCGCCGGACCGAGCGCGGCGAGGCGCCCCTCCCCCGTGCCGTGGCTCAGGACCACGCCGATGATGCCGGCGAGGAGGAGCACGAGCACGAGCTCGGGGCCAAGGAGCAGCGCGCCCGCCGCGCCGGCGGCGAACGATGCGAGCCACAGCAGGCGGTGGGCGCCGGCACGCCGCCAGCTTTCTGGCACCAGCGTCGCCCCGGCGTTGAAGGCCACGGCGGGGACGGCCGCGCCCGCGCCGGCGCCGGCGCCGCGGACCCACCGCGGCGCGCCCGCAGCGAGGAAGAGCACCGAGAGCGAGATCACCACGATGAGCCCGGGCACGATGAAGCACAGCCCACCGACGAGCGCCCCACGCCTGCCGCGCAGACGCCAGGCGCAGTAGATCGCCAGCTGCGTCGACGCCGGCCCGGGCATCAGGTTGCACGCCGCGAGGGCGTCTTGGAACACCGCCGGCTCGATCCACCGTTCGCGTTCCACACAGAGCGTGCGAAGCATGGCGATGTGGGTCGGCGGGCCGCCGAAGCCCAGGCATCCGATCCGGGTCCACTGGCGCGCGATCCGGCTCAGCGCGACGCCGGCCATCACCGCGAGCCGAGCATCGGTGCCGTTCTCAGCTGCCGCATCCGCCGGCGCGAGTCTATCCGCCGGCCCCGCCGCGCTTGCACGCAACTTGTGAACGCGCCCCGGCGCTCGCCCCCCTGTGCCACTGGTACACCGGTCGGCGGCGGCGCGGTGAGCGACCGTGCCAGGCGGGTAATGCCAGGCGCAGGCGTCTAGAGTCCCCTCAGCCGCCTCGGAAGCTCAGGACAAACGGTCAAGCACGGTCAAGCACGGTCAAGCAAAGGACGTGAAATGTCTACGACGTTGAAAGCCCTCGAGGCCCAGAGCAAGGTTGTGGAGGTCCGTGGCGACATCGCAGTGGTCGCGGCGACGCTGGACGCGCTGGCCGCCTATAAGCAGGCGGCGACCGCGTGCGCTACGGCGATGAACGCCCAGGGCGGGATGCCCGATGCCGTCATGGCGGCGCTGAGCAGCGCCAGCGTAGCGGCGGCGGCGTGCACCGTGATCACGTACGGTGGCGGCGAGGACAGCCGCCTGGAGCGTCAGCTCCTCGAGGCGGCGCTCACGGCGTGCGAGCGCTCAGAGAGCCTGTGCGCGGCCCACGCCGACCATCACGACCATTGCCGGCTCCACGCGGCAGTCGCGCGCGAGACCATCGAGGCCTGTCAGTCGCTGCTGACACAGCTAGCCTGAGGTGGGCGCGGGCCGTTGACCCGCCGCCCGCGCGCCGGCGGCGCGACGCTGCAGATAGTCGCGTTCGGGCAGGCTCGTGGTCAGGGTGGCGGCGGTCTCGTAGGCGGCGGCGGCTCGGGCGGGGTCGCCGGCCAGCTCAAGCAGATGACCGCGCACCGCGGGGACACGATGATGGCCGGCAAGCCGTTCGTCTCGCTCCACTTCGCAGATGAGCTCAAGACCGGCCTCCGGGCCGTGGAACATCGCCACCGCGACGGCCCGGTTGAGGGTGAGCACGGGGTTGGGCACGATCCGCTCGAGCAACTCGTAGAGAACGATGATCTCCTGCCAATCGGTCTCGGCAGCGGTCGGAGCCTCGGCGTGAACGGCGGCGATCGCCGCCTGGAGTTGGAAGGGGCCGACAGGACCGCCCGACAGCGCGCTCACGATCAGCTCCACTCCCTCGTTGATCTCCGTGCGGTCCCAGCGGCCCCGGTCCTGTTCGGCGAGCGCGATCAACCTCCCGTCGGGGCCGGTGCGCGCGCGGCGCCGGGCATGGGTCAGCAGCATCAGCGCGAGCAGGCCCGCGACCTCGTCGTCGTCGGGGAGCACCCCCCGCAGCATCCGTGCCAGGCGGATCGCCTCCGCGGAAAGGGCGATGCGCTGGAGCTCGGTGCCACCCACCCCGCCCGAGCTCGCCGTGTAGCCCTCGTTGAAGATCAGATAGAGCACGTGGAGCACCGACCCCAGGCGGGCGTCGCGCGCCGCGTCGGGCGGCAGCTCGAACGCCGCGCCCTTGATCGTCGCCTTGGCGCGGCTGATGCGCTGCGCCATCGTGGCTTCAGGCACGAGGAAGGCGCTCGCGATCTCGGCCGTGCTGAGACCGCCGACGGCGCGCAGGGTGAGCGCGATCTGCGATGGCGCGGTGAGCGTCTCGTGGCAGCACAGGAAGAGGAGCGCGAGGGTGTCGTCGTGCGTTCGCGACTCGGGTGTCGGCGTTGTCGTAGAGCAGCAGCATGTAGCGCATGGTTCGGTCTCCTTCACTTGCAGGCGTAGACGATCTCCACCGACCCTCCGGGCAGCGAGTGCTCGGACTCGAGCACGAGCTCAGCGTCGGTGCTGAAGGTCGGCGTCAGGCGCATGCCGTCCCCGAGGAGGACGGGGATGACGAGCAGCCCGAGCTTGTCGAGGGCTCCGAGCGCGCGGAAGGTCTCGATCGTGCGAGGGCCGCCGACGAGGTGGACGTCACCGCCCCGGTTGGCGGCCCGGATCTTCTCCAGCAACCGCGCCGGGTCGCTGTCGCTGACCACGTGGTCGGGGGTGCCGGACGGGCGCTCGGAAGTGAGGACGAAGACGTGGAGGGTCGGCCACGGCCAGCGGTCGTTTGCGAGCGCTGGCTCAAACGT
>DATCEM010000330.1:0-5911 GCA_036510175.1 Solirubrobacteraceae bacterium
CCCCCGCGCCGCCCCCCCATGGTGCACCGTTTTCCGGGGCGTCGTCGCGCAACGGTGCGCCCGCGCGCCGCTACTCCCCCGTGGTCCAGCGCATCGCGGCCGAGCACGGGATCGACCTGAGTGCGGTGCCGGGAACGGGCCGTGACGGTCGCGTGCGCAAGCAGGACGTGCTCGCGTTCGTCGCGGCACCGCCGGACGCGCCGATGCACATCGAGAGCCCGTACCGCCCGGACCCCGAGCCCGCTACCGGGGCGGGCCAGCTCTCGCGCATGCGCCGGCAGATCGGCACCCACATGAAGCGCTCACTCGATACGGCAGCCACCTGCACCACGTGGACCGAGGTCGACATGAGCCGGGTGCAGGCGGCGCGGTCCCGCCTCGGCGTCACCGCGCTGTCCTACGTCGCGAGCGCCGTCATCGCCGCGCTCCGGGAGCATCCCGACCTCAACGCGACGCTCGAAGGCGAGCGCTACACCCAGCACGTCGCCATCAACCTCGGGATCGCCGTCTCGCTCGGGGACGACGGACTGATCGTTCCCGTGATCCATGGCGCGCACGAGCTGTCAGTCGAGGGGTTTGCGTCGCGGATTCGCGAACTCGCGACGCGGGCGCGGGCACGCGAGCTCACGCCCGACGAGGTCCGGGGCGGCACCTTCACGATCACCAACCCCGGCCAGTACGGATCGATCATGGCGACCCCGATCATCAATCAACCGCAGGTGGCGATCCTCGACCTCGAGGCGATCATCAAGCGCCCTGTCGTCGTCACCGACGCCGACGGCAACGACTCGATCGCCATCCGCTCGATGACCATCCTCGGCCTGAGCTGGGACCATCGCGCGCTCGACGGCGCCCTGTCCGCCCAGTTCCTGGCCAGCGTGAAGCGGGTGCTCGAGAGTGCCTGACGCCCGCCCCGAGCTCTGGGTCTGTCACCTCGGGACGATCGAGTACCGCCAGGCGCTCGATCTCCAGGAGCGCCTGCGCGCGGCGCGCCAGGCCGACGAGGTACCCGACGTCCTGCTCACCCTCGAGCATTACCCCGTCTACACGCGCGGGCGGCGGTCGACCCCCGGCGAGCTGCCCATGGGCGAGGAGTGGTACCTGATGCAGGGCCTCGAGATCGTCGACACCGATCGCGGCGGGAGGGTCACCTACCACGGCCCGGGCCAGCTCGTCGGCTACCCGATCGTCCGCGTCGACGACGTCGTCGCCTACGTGCGCGCGATCGAGCGGACGCTCGTCGACACGCTCGGGCAGGAGGGCATCGCCGCGCGAGCGCGCCCCGAGGACGGCCCCGACTTCACCGGCGTGTGGGTGGAGGATCGTAAGATCGCCTCGATCGGCGTCCACGTCGCCCGCGGCGTCACCACCCACGGTTTCGCCGTCAACATCGAGAACGATCTTCAGCCCTTCAGCTGGATCGTCCCCTGCGGGCTCGACGGCGTGCGCATGACCTCGGTCATCAAGGAGACCCACCGGCTCGCGGGACAGATGAAGTGCTTCCGCCGCCGCGCCGCCTTCCAGGTCGCCGAGACCCTGGACCGCCGCCAGCGCCTGATGAGCCTCGCTCGCCTCGAGGCTGCCGCGGGGCGCGCCCTACAGCCCCAGTAGCGCGCGCAGCGTCGTCTCTATAAGCGCTGCCTCTGTGTCGAGCCGGCGCCAGGTCACGCGCGTCGGCCGCCACAGCGCCGCCGCCAGCCGCAGGTCGTTGCGGCGGTCGCGCTCAAACGCCTGGCGGGTGCCGTGGGTCCGGCGGCCGTCGGTCTCCACCACCACGCGGTAGGCCGGCCACGCGAAGTCGGCCCGGATCGGAGGGCCGCCGTCGTCGAGAACGATCCAGTGGTTGACCTCGGGCTGGGGCAGGCCGTCCGCGCGTGCGAACGCCAGGAAGCGCTCCTCGAATTCGCTCCAGGTGGGCGTGCTCCCGATGTAGTGCTCGGTCAGCACCGAGCGGATCAGCGGCACGCCACGACGATGCGGATTGCGGGCGAGCTGATCCTCGAGCGCGCGCAGGTCGAACACCTCGAGGATCTCGGCCTGATCGAAGGCCCGCTCGAGGCCGCGCCGGTTGATCACCTCGGCGAGATCCAATTGCGTCCGCGCGACAGTCGTACAGGGAATGTTCTTGACCCGCGTCGTGTCGGCGGGGGTGAGCGTCGTCGATCGATGAACCTCGATGCGAGCGTGTGCACGACGCGAGCGGTTCGGCACGGTGACGTCGATCCGCGCTCGGCGTGTCGGCCTAAGTCCGAGTAGCGCAGCCGCCGAGCGATGGGAGAGGACCGCGCCCGGCCCGCACGCGAGGACCGCGGCCATCCAGTGACCTTCACGTGAGAGCAGCTGGGGCGGGACGAGCGAATAGACCCCGTGATAGACGCGATGCAGGCGGCGGGCGGCAGCGCGCTTATGCACCGCGCTCGCCGTCAGGCCGAGATCGCGAAGTGCTCCGAAGTCGAAGACCGCGTGCTGAGCGTTCGCTAACGCCGCCACCGCGAAGTCCACCGGGACCTGGGCGAGAAACCGGCCATATATTCCGCTTTCTCGCCCAGGTCCCGCCATATCCCGATCCTGGCAGGGAAACGGTGACAGGTGGGTGACGCGGTGTGTCAACTCTGCTCAGGCCGTGTGAATTCTCTGCCCCAAACCGCCAGGCGCCCCCGGCCCCCCGGACCCGCCAGGCGCCCCCGCCCCCTCCGCGCGCTAGCCTTGAATCGTGGTCCAGGACACCGCCAACCGCGAGCACGCCACCCGGTCACGATCGAACCCGGGGGGGATGGATGTGCTGAAGGTGCTGGGGTCCGACGTCCAGCCCCACCGCGGACGCAAGCCACCGTGGTTCAAGGTCCCCGCCCCCGGCGGTCCCCGGTATCGCGAGCTCCACGCGATGATCAAGGCCGAGGGCCTGCACACGGTGTGCCAGGAGGCCGCGTGCCCGAACATCGGCGAGTGCTGGCAGCGGGGCACGGCGACGTTCATGATCCTTGGCGACACGTGCACGCGGCGCTGCGGGTTCTGCAACGTGAAGACGGGCAAGCCGACGTGGGAGGACCCGCTCGAGCCGGCGCGGGTGGCGCGGAGCGTGGCGCGCATGGGCCTGCGCCACGCGGTGATCACCAGCGTCGACCGCGATGATCTCCCCGACTACGGCGCGTCCGCCTTCGTCGGCGTGATCCGCCAGATTCGGCGCCAGGCCCCGAACTGCAAGGTGGAGGTCCTCACGCCCGACTTCCGCGGCGCCGAGATGCCGCTCGCGAAGGTGATCGCCGAGCGCCCCGATGTCTTCAACCACAATGTCGAGGTCGTGCCGCGCCTCTACCCGATCGCCCGCCGGGGCTCGCGCTTCGAGCGCTCCTGCCGCGTCCTCCAGAACGCCAAGGAGATGGGCGGCGATGAGGTGGTGACCAAGTCCGGGCTGATGGTCGGGCTCGGCGAGAGCTTCGAGGAGATGGTGGATGCGCTGGGCACGCTGCGCGAGCACGGCGTGCAGGTCCTCACCGTCGGCCAGTACCTGCGCCCGACCGAGCGACACCTGCCGATCGTCCGCTACTGGCACCCCGACGAGTTCGCCGAGCTCGAGCGGGAGGCGTACGCGCTCGGGTTCGAGCACGTCGCGGCCGGGCCGCTCGTACGCTCGAGCTACCACGCCGACCAGCACATCCCCCAGGTGCAGCCCGGCGTCGGGCCGCTCGCGCAGGCGGTGAGCTCGTGATCCGCCGCCCGTCCAACCGCCGCATCGCGCTCGCCCTCCTCTTCGTCTTCGTCCTCGTCCTCGTCCTCGCCCCGGTCGCGCTGGCCTCCGCCGGCGGCGGCTCCTCGGCCTTCGGCGGCGGTGGCGGTGGTAGCGGCGGTGGCGGTGGCGGCGGTAAGGGATTCGCCCTCTACCTGATCTTCCGCGCGATTCTCGATCTCATCCTCTTCACGCACGGGATCGTGAGAATCGTGGTGATCGGACTGATCGTGGCGGCGGTCGGCTACTACTTCTATGGTCGGCGCGTGCGCGCCTGGTGGGCTGAGCGCCAGCGCTCGGGCAAGGCCGCGCGCCGGCGGGTCGGCCAGCGCGAGCGCAAGGTCGAGCTCGCGGCCGCCGAGGCGTCCGACGATGACCCGGCGTTCGCGCCCGAGACGGTGCGCGACGAGGCGGCGAGGCTGTTCATCTCGGTCCAGTCGGCGTGGGACGCCGGCAACCGGGTCCGGCTGGGCGCGCTCGTGGCGCCCGAGCTCCTCGCCGAATGGGAGCGCCGGCTCGATGACTACGCCCGGCGCGGCTGGCGCAACCACGTCAAGCCTCTGGGCGATCCCAAGGTCGAATACGTCGGCCTGACGCACCGCGGCGGCGCCGAGGAGGATCGCGTCGTCGTCCGCATCGAGGCCCGGGTGCGCGACTACGTCGAGGACATGCGCGGGAACCACATCAAGCGCGAAGGGCATATGAGCGACACGGTTCGCCTGCGTGAGTTCTGGACTCTGGGCAGGCGCGGCGGCCACTGGATCCTCGTCTCGATCGAGCAGGGGGCCGAGGGCGAGCACACGCTCGAGGACACGGTTGCCGCCACGCCGTGGTCCGACCAGCGCGCGCTCCAGGACGAGGCCCTGGTTGAGGGCGCCGTCGCCGATGCCGTCCCCACGGGCACGAGCGTGGCGGAGGTCGCCGAGCTCGACTACCAGGGCGACGCGCGAGCCGCCGCGCTCGACCTCTCGCTCGCCGACGGCCGCTTCGCCCCCGACGTGCTCGAGGTCGCCGCCCGGCGGGCCGTCGCCGCCTGGGCCGATGCCGTGGACGGCAACGACAAGGCGCTGCTCGCGCTGGCCCGCACCGATGCCGCCTACGCGCTTCTCCATCCCGAAGGCGGGCGGACTCGCCTCGTCGTGCGCGGCCCCCAGGTCCGGCAGATCCGGATCGTCGCCCTCGATGCGGCCGCCACGCCGCCGACGATGACCATCGACGTCGAGCTCAGCGGTCGCCGCTATCTCGAAGACCGTGACACCACCGCGGTGGTGTCGGGCAGCCAGAGCCGCGCCGTCAAGTTCACCGAGCATTGGACGCTCGCCCTCGAGGGCCCCGACGAGCAGCCCTGGCAGATCGCCGGCGTGGGCGCACCCCCGGTCACCGCCTAGCGCCGACCCCTGAAGGCCGCGCAAGGCCGCCCGCACAGGGCATAAGCTCCAGCGGCCATTGATCCCGCTCAAGGACAACATCCCCACCGGCCGTTTCCCCTTCGTTACGGCCGCCCTGGTCGCGATCAACTTCATCGTCTATCTCCTCGCGATCCGGCACGGAGGATCCTTTTTCAGCGGCCCGAGCGCGCTCGAGGAGTTCAAGTACGGGGCGATCCCCTACGCGCTCACGCATCCGGGCGTCCACTGCGCCGAGGTCGTCCGGCAGACCCTGTCCGGGCCGGGCTCGCCGATGGTCCTCTGCAACACGGCGCAACTGAACGCCAGTCACATCGCCGCCGAGAACCCACTCCCAGTCTGGGAGACGGCCTTCACGATGATGTTCATGCATGCTTCGATCATCCACATCGGCGGGAACATGATCTTCCTGTGGATCTTCGGCGACAACGTCGAGCACGCGATGGGACGGGTCAAGTACCTCGCCTTCTACCTCGTCGGCGGCCTCGTCGCCATCGGCCTCCAGGTCGCGGTAGCTCCCGACTCGACGGCGCCCACGCTCGGAGCCTCGGGCGCGATCGCCGCCGTCCTTGGGGCGTACATCGTGCTCTATCCGCGCGCCAAGGTGCTCACCGTCGTCTTCATCATCTTCATCTTCACGGTGATCGAGCTCCCGGCGTGGGTCCTCCTCGGCATCTGGTTCGCCGAGCAGGCGGTCTTCGGAGCGGCGGGCCTGACCGACCCGACGGGCGGGGGCAGCGGCGTCGCCTACTTCGCCCACGTCGGCGGCTTCGCCTTC
>DATCEM010000331.1:0-5826 GCA_036510175.1 Solirubrobacteraceae bacterium
CCGGCCCGCCGGCCCCCCGGCCCGCCGGCCCCCCGGCCCGCCGGCCCCCCGGCCCGCCGCCCCGGCGCGGGCGCCGCGGGCCCCCGCGGCCCCGACCCTCGAACCGATGTCGCTCGGTAGCGCCCCGTGCGACCAAGCGACATCGGTTCAGGTGGCCCTAGGCCGCGGTCGCGAAGCGTCCCGCGGGCGCGCGCCAGAGAGCTAACGCGCGCGTCGCCGGCGACGCGGGCGCGGGATCGCCTCGATGAGCCACGCCAAGGTGTCGACCGCGGGTATCGCCCGTGCGTAGAGGGCAGCGTTGAGCGGGCCATGATGGCGGCGGTAGTACCGGCGTCGGGCCTGTGTCATCAGCCGTCGCTTCTCGGCCCCGGTCTTCGAGCTGACCCCACCCAGGTGGATGATCTCGGCGCTCGGGACGTAGCGAAAGGTGCGGCCCCGCCTGAGCGCCCGGTGACAGAAGTCGAGGTCTTCGTCGTACATGGTGAACGCTTCATCGAACAGGCCGTGGGCGATGACATCGGAGCGGCGGATGAGCCAGCACGTGGCCCACAGGAACTCCGGCGTGCGAGGGTCCGCCCGCTCGTCGGTGAGGGTGAGCTCGTGCACCGCGTCTACCCGCTGCTGGCTGTCGAACAGGGGTGCGATGGCTCGACCGAGTCGCCGTCCGCGGACGGCTTGCGCGAACTCGTAGGACAGCGTGGGCAGGCGGTGGGCGGAGTACTGAACCTGCCCGTCGGGGTGCACCAGGCGCGGCCCGACGGCGATCAGGCGGGGGTCCTCGCGCAGGACACCCATGAGGGGCGTGATTATCTCCTCGGTGACAATGACGTCCGAATTGAGAAGCAAGAGGTAATCGGCGCTGCTCGTGCCTGCGAGCCGGTTATTGGCGGGCCCGAAACCCAGGTTGACAGCGCTTCTCACCAAGCGGGCCTGGGGAAACTGATGGGCCACCATGTCAGCGGAGCCGTCTGAGGAGCCGTTGTCGAATACGCTCAGGCGCTGCTCGGCGATGTGGGCCGCCGGTGGATGCTCGAGCAGAGACGTCAGCGTGTCCCTCAGCGCCTCCCGGGTATTGAAGGAAACGATCAACGCCTCGACGGACGGCACCTCAGACACTTGTTAGCGAACTCTAGTCCAGCAGCTCTACGCCCCAGCGTCCCACGACGGATAGTGCTGGCGTCGACGGCGCTCGCGCGCGGCGGAACCTGGCGCCACATCGAGGATCTCGGCCTCGGCCTCCAGCGCGCGGGGCTCGAGGTCACGATCGGCCTGCTCCCCGCCGCGGTCGCCCTGCACCGGGCCTCTGAGCGGGCGGGGCTGCGATGGGAGCATCTTCACCGGACCCTGGGGCGATCGATCGATCTGTGGCATGTCCACCTCCACGACACCTACGACGTGCGTGCGTTTCTCGCCCTCGCCGCCCGCCGCCCCGCCGGTCGCTCGGTGATCACCGAGCACTTACCGCACAGCCATGCCTCCGACGAGCGACTGGAGCCCCAATATCCGCGGACCCGCTACGCGAGGGAGGCGAAGACCGCCTTCAAGCGGACCGAATTCCGCTTGGCAGCGGAGGTGATCACCGTCTCCGCCGGCGCCTCCCGGTTCCTCGAGGAGCGGTACTCGCTGCCCGCCGGGACCGTGACCCGGGTCTACAACGGCGTCCTGGCCCCGGATCAGCCCCCCGCGCTCCGTCCCCCCGACGGTCGCTTCCGCGTCGTGGCGATCGGCAGCCTGGATCGGCAGAAGGGACACGATGTGCTCCTCGAGGCGGCGCGGCGCTCAGCGCAGGACTGGCAGGTGACCGTGGTGGGCACGGGCGGGCAGCTCGAGTCCCTGCGCGCCGCGGCCTCCGGGCTTGCGGCAGGGCGGGTGAGCTTCTTGGGCTGGGTGGATGATCCCGGCGCGCACATCCTCGCCGCCGACGTGATGTGCATGCCGTCGCGATGGGAGTCGCTCGGGTATGCCGCGCTCGAGGCAGGCGCACTGTGCCGTCCGGTGGTCGCTTCGCGCATCGACGGTCTCGACGAGATCATCGTGGACGGCGAGAGCGGGGTCCTCGTGGCTCCCGACGATCCCGGTGAATTGGCGGCCGCGCTCGACCGGCTGGCCACGAGCCCGGAGCTCGTCGCGCGGTACGGGCGTGCGGCCTACGCGCGGGTGCGCGAGCAGTTCACGATGCAGGGCATGGTCGACGGAGTGCTCGCCGCCTATGGACGGGCCTGCTCGGAGGCCGCCGAGCGCTAATCGGCGAATCCGCCCGAGAAGCTCCATATCGCTTGGTCGCACTCGAACAATCGTCTAGATTCACTATCGATCCCGGGTGCAGCGGTCGTTGGGGTCGACGGAGCTTCGAAATGGGCATCTTCTTCTTTACGCGTCTTCGAGTCGGCGTCGCGCTCGCTGCCGCCGCGACCTGCCTCCTGCTGCTCGCCTATCCGGCCCTCAGTCGCGAGACGGGCGCGCACCGCAGGCCGGCCGTCAGCGCCTACACGACCGCGCTCAACGGCCTCGAGACGGCCACCCACCAGGCGCTCGACAGCTACATGAATCGGACCTCCCCGTCGGATCCCCGGTACTACGCGGACGGAGTGTGGAACGCGAACGACGGCCCGTCCTGCTGGTTCTGCTACGACTCGCCGGCCGTGGCTGCCGCCACGCTCTCGCGCCTCCAAGGCAATGCCTCGCTGGCCAAGGTGGCGATCGATACCTTCACCCACGCGATCTCGGTGTACCAGCTCCCGAGCGGCGCCATCGCCGACACACCCGGCGCTGCCCCGGACGGCATCGGGACGGGCTTCTTCGGCGTCGACCTCGGGATGACCTATCTCGAGCTGGGGCCCGTCCTCCCGGCCGCGACTCGGGCGGACTGGAGCGCGGCCCTGGCGAAGCTCGCGTCTTACCTGATCAGCAGCGGCGATACGACGTGGTATGTGAACGGCAACGACAACCTCCGCTACACCGAGGTGATGTGGCTCGCGTGGGCGGCCACGCATCAGCAGCGCTTCCTCACCGCGTACAACAGCGAGTGGCAGTTCACCATCCATCCGCCGCAGCAGCGCTGGCCGGGCTTCGGACTGCACATCACGAAGGTCCCGACCCGCGCCGATGGCAGCAACGGCGCGGGCTATCTCGCGGAGGCGGTCTATCAACAGACGCCGGGATTCGACCCGTCCTACACCATGGTTCAGCTCGACACGGCCACCGATCTCTACGTCCTCACGCGAGACCCACGCTACTTGCGGCTGATGAACCTCGAGTTCAATCAGCTTCGGCCGCTGGTCAACTCCGGCTGGATACTCAACGCCACGGGTGGATCACGAAAGAACGACATGGTTCCCTTCGTAACCGGCGCGGTCACCGTGCTGGCGGCCAGTGGTGACCGGCCAGATCTCGTCAGAGAGGTCGGCTCGCAGCTCGCCTTCGTCGAGGGCGCGTACCGCCAGCTCGCGGACATCACGAGCCCCAACTTCTATAAGGGGTTCGAGTCCTGGCTGGCGATGCCGCTCCTGAACCGCGAGTGGCCGCACGGAATGGCCTCGCCGGCCTCGATCGCGGCGAGCCGGCACTCCTAGAGCACGGCGGCGACCCACCGGCGCTGACGCTCCTACCGCGCTCGCGGAATGGTTTATCGTGGCGCCGGCGATGGTTAGCGCAGGCCAGCGCAGGCGGACGATCATGGCGGCGGGGGCGGTACGCGGCGGGGTCGCCGACGTGTTCAGCCGGGTGGTATCGGAGCTCAGAGAGCGAGGCCACCGGGTAGAGGTGGTCGCCATGCCCGCTCGACGGACCCCGGCGGCAGCGGGGATCCGAGCGGCACTCTCGGCCCGTCGCGCCCTACGCGCCGCGAGCACCGTGCACCTCGAGTTCGGATCGAATGACACCGAGGCGTTTTGGTTCACCTTGGCCGCCGTCCTCGTGCGCGGGGACTGCGTCGTGGTCGCCCACGACTATCCCGAACTCATCCATGCGCCGGCGGCCGCGCTGCTGCCGACCCGCAGGCGCCTGGCCAGCGCGCTGGCCTACCGCGTCCTGTCTCCGCTGCTCGATTCGCTCCTGGCGCACATCGTCCTGCGCCGCGCCGGGGTGATCGTCGTGTTCGGCGAGCAGGCGCGCCTGGGCTGGCTCGGCCGAGGGGCGCGCCGTGTCGTGGTCATCGGTCATGGCGGCGAGCCGGCGACCGAGGGCACTCCCTCGCCTTCGCAGGGGGACAGCGTCCTCTTCGCCGGGTTCCTCAACCGGGGCAAGGGCATCGACACGCTGCTCGAAGCGTGGGCGCTGATCAGCGAGCGGACGGAGCTACCGCTGGTCCTTGCTGGGGAAGCGCAGGACCCGTTGTGGTTTCACGAGGTCGTGAGCCGCTTCGCCGGGATCGCGAATCCGCCGCGGGTGATCGGTCCCGTGCCCGAAGAGCGCGCCTTCCAGGCGCTGATCGGACGGGCCGCCGTGGTCGTGCTTCCGTACCGCTACTCGAGTCCCGCGAGCGGGGTGCTCGTCCGAGCGCTGTCGGCCGGCCGGGCGGTGATCGCCACCCCGATGCCGGCCATGCGCGACGCGGTCCGCGACGGCGAGAACGGCCTCCTGGTCCCCGTCGACGATCCCGGTGCCTTGGCGGCGGCGATCCTTCGCCTGTGCCAACGCCCGGATGAGCGCGATCGGCTGGGCGCGGCAGCCGCTGAGAGCGCGCTCGGCATGTTCAGCTGGAGCAGCCACGTGGACGGCATCGAATCCGCCTATGCGGCGATGAGCGATGAAGCCGGCGCGCTCAGCGACGGGCCGTCTGGGGCTGGAAGCGCCGGGGGAGAAGATCCGGCGGCCACGCGCGCAGCGCGAACATGAGGATGAGGAAGGCGAGCACCGAGGCGGCGATCGCGTAGGGACTGTAGGCGCCGAGCAGGAGACCGGGCACGACGGCGAGCCCCGCGGCCGCCATCGGCCGCCACACCTTGCGCAGGAGCGTGCCGTAGCTCACGTGTCGCCGAAGCGTGACGACCCCATAGCTAACGATCAGCGCCTCGCAGGCCACGGTCAGCCATGCTGAGGCGAGCACACCGTAGCGGGGCGCGAGCACGAGGTTGCCGACGATGTTCAGGGCCAAGCTGATCGAGTTGAAGATGATCTGCGGGCGGATGATCGAGAGCGAGATCATGGTGATGCCCAGCACGTTCGAGACGAGGGCCAAGAATGCGGCGATCATGAGAACCTGGAGCAGTCCCGCGGACTGCGCGTAGGAGGCCCCGAACACGAGGTGGATCGCCGGTCTCGCGAACACGGCCAAGCCGATGCACATGGGCAGCGCCGTCGCGGCGATCCAGTGCGAGAGCATCGCCGCGAATCGACTCAGCGACTGCTTATCGTGCGCGGCTCGGGCGAGACCAGGCAGACCGGCGGCCATGACGAAGCCCGGCACCATGACCACGATGGTGAGCAGCCTGACCGCGGCGGCATAGTGGCCGAGCGCTCGCGCGGGAACGAGCCACCCGAGGATGAGCTGGTCGATGGTGAAGTACAGCGACGCGAGGATCGACGCGAAGCCGATGGGCAGGGCCATGCGGAGGATCTGCCACAGCTCGCCCTTGCGTGCTCGCTCGGGCTTGACGAGACGCCGGGCGAGGATCGTGACAATCACTCCGCTGGTGCAGGTGAACGCACTGAGCACGCTGGCGAGGACGATCACCCCGGCGTGCTCGACGGCGAGGCCGATCATGACGCCGGCCTGGAGGGCAGCGAGCGCCAGGTCAGTGATCAGTAGCGGCGCGGCCCGGTAGCGAACCCCGAAGAGCTGCCGCGGAGCGGCGAGACCGGCCAGCGCCACGGCGGGGCAGAGCA
>DATCEM010000332.1:0-3232 GCA_036510175.1 Solirubrobacteraceae bacterium
AGTTGCCGACGCCGATGATGGCAACGCGAACCTTCTCGCCCCGGTGGCGCCCGGCGCCGTTCGTCGAACCGTTGGTCTTACTCACGATGAAGAGTCCCTCCGCTGAAAAATTGGAAGCGGCGTGAAGCCGCCGCGGGCCGCGCGCACTGCGCGCCGTCACCGCTGACGAAATGTAGTCCCCGACGGGGAGTTGGTTACACGGCCGAGGGGGTGTTGCGGATCGCCGACCTGGGCGTTCGGCGTCACCAGGGTCCGAACTGCGCCCCGGACACGGTCGCCGAACGCTTAAGGGACTTGGCGAAACAGCGGTTACGTACTGCCGGGCGAGTTGGCCTTCGCCAATTCCCCCCGCACGTGGAGGATGCGCTGAATCGTCGTCAGCACGGTGAGCGCCGCGATCACGTAGACCGCCGGCGCCAGAAGCTCGAAATGCCCGAGCGAGGCGCCCTTGGCGAACACCAGCCCCACGGAGAGGATGACCACCCTGACCGGCCGGGTGGCGAGTCCGACCTTGCAGGCGACGCCGAGGGCTTCGGCCCGAGCCCGGGTGTAGGAGACCATCAGCGACCCGAGCGCGGCCGCGACCACGGCGGCGACCGCGAGCTGGTCGTGGCGCGAGGCGAAGTAGGCGGCGACCGCGGTGAGGACGATCCCCTCCTCGAGCCGGTCGAGCGTCGAATCGAGGAAGGCCCCGAACGAGGTGCCCTTGCCCGACATGCGCGAGTAGCGACCGTCGAGGGTGTCCATGATCGAACCGACGATGAAGGCGACGCCGGCAAGGAAGAAGAAGCGTCCGACCACGAGCCCGGCCGCGGCGAGGTTAAGCGCGAAACCGGTCAGCGAGATGGCGTTCGGCGTCAGGCGCGATTCGATCAGACGATCGCGGACGGCGGCCGAGATCTCCTGGCTCTCGCGCCTGGGCCTGTCCGCGCGCGGGCGACGCACCCGCTCTGACTGCTCGGGCATCGGCTACCCCGTCGCCGCGCCTACGGCACCGGCGGGAGGACCACCGAACGACCATGCGTGCGGGCGCGCGCGCGCGAGCAGTCGATCGGCGATGAGCATCGACAGGCCGGCGGTCACCGCGCCGAGGAAGGCATCGGTCAGGTAATGGTTACCGGTGGCGACCACGGCAAAGGTGATGAGCAGCGGGTAGAGGAGCCAGAGGATCTTCACCCACGGCCGGCGCACGAGCTTGGCCATCGGCCAGCCGACGAGGATGGCGAAGCACACGTGGATCGACGGGACCGCGGCGTACAGGTTGAGCAGGGACTTGACCGAGTGGTCCTCGACGGTGAAGCCGGTGAACTGGCGGATCGAGTCCGTGAACCCCCACTCGGGCATCAGGCGCGGTGGCGCCGTGGGGAACACGGCGTATCCCACCAGCGCGATCGCCATGGCGATCATGAACGTGTTGCGCACGAAGCAGAAGGAGGCGTGGCGCCGCGAGTAGAGATAGAGCAGGACGCCGATGGTCACCACGTAGTGCGCGTTGAGATAGATCCAGTCGGCCCCGTCCATGAGCCAGCGGACGTTCGAAGTCCAGGCCTGGATACTCGGCTCGACGAACACATGCAGCGTGCGCTCGAGGTCGATGATCTTGGTCGCGTTCCAGGATGCCTTGGCGACGTCATTGCCGTTTACCAGGCCGCGCACTACCTGATAAAGGGCGTAGGCGACCGCGAACAGGATGAACTGAACGAGCGCGTCCCGCCCCCCATGCGGGAGCGCCCGCGCTCCGAACGAGCGAAGCCTTTGGCGCATATCAGTTGGCCATGCTATCGAGACGCGTGTTTGGTGACCCTAAGTACAGCGCGGTGAGCGCGCCTGGATGCGGTCGAGCGCGAAGCGGATGACGAGCCGCACCACCCCGGCCCGGCGCAGCGTAACTCGCGTGAAGTCACCGTCGGGCGCGACGCATCCGCGACCCCCGGAGAGCGCCCAGTAGGGCGTGAAGCGGACGTGGACGAAGAAGGTCCCCGGCGCCCGTGCGGCGATGGTCAGTGAGTCGGGGCCGAGCGCGCGCAGGGCGGCCCCCTGGACGATGGGCGTCGGATGGGCCACCGCATAGACCCGCCAGTGGCGCGAGTGCCACACGGGCCGGAGATAGGGCAGGCCGCGATCGATGAGCGCGACCTCGGCTCGTGCCGAGTAGTCGAGGCTCGCGTCGGCGACGGCGACGAACCGGACCGCGACGCGGTGCAGCCAGGCGTCGTAGGTGGCAGCGCTCAGGGTCCCGTTATAGAAGAGCGAGTTGTCCTCGATGTCGAGCTGGCGTTCCCACCCGCGGGCGAGCGGGAAATGGGGGGCGACCTCATACGCCTCCCAATGATCCGCGGTGAACGGGATCTCGATGCGAAAGGGCTGGACCGGCTGACGGCCGAGGAACGCGAGCAGCGGGCGGAAGTAGGCGCTGGTCGTGGCCGGCCCGCCGGGCTGGGTGGCGTCTCGCACCGCGGCCTGGGTCTGGATGTACAGGAGCGGGAGGAAGGCTAAGAGGAGAACGGTGCGATGCCGGCGCCACATGAGAAGGGCCGCGAGCGGTCCCGCGAGGAGGGTGCCCAGACGCGCGGCGTTGCTCCCCACCGCGGTCGGGATCGCGTAGGCGAGCACGCACCCGACGGCGTAGAGGACGATCCCCGCGCGCAGCGTCCAGGCCTGGCGTGGCAGCGAGAGGAGCAGGAGCACGGCGACCACGGGGATCGGCCAGAACGCCGAGAAGCTGAACGGCTCGGTGCCGCCCTCGGGAAAGACGACGGCAAGGATGAGCACGGGAACAAGTGAGGCGATCGCCATGGCGATCCCCGCGAGCGGTCCGGGCGCGGGGCGGGTGGACCCGGCGTCGATGCCCAGTCCATCGGAGGTTCGCCGGACGGCGAACCTCCGATGGCCAGAGTCCCCCAGCCATCCCGCCGCATAGGCCAGGCCCGCGAGGGCCGTGAACAGCGCCGCCACCGGACTCGCCAGTGCCGTGAGGACGCACAGGGAGCTCGCGAGCCAGCGCCTTCGGTAACTGAGCGCCAGCACGGCGGCCGCGGCGCCGAGCAGGCCGAAGGCGAAGGTGAGACGGCCGGTGAAGAGGTCGGTGGCGGCCCCGGCGGCGAACCACAGGGCGCCGATCCACGCGCCCTCGCCGAAGTGCCGGCGCGCCAAGGGCTCGAACAGCGCCGCCGTGCCCACCACGGCGATCGCGGCGGCGAGCTGAGGCCCGAGCGCGTACGCGATCGGCGGG
>DATCEM010000333.1:0-2727 GCA_036510175.1 Solirubrobacteraceae bacterium
GTACAAGGCATTCCTGTCCGAGACGGGTCAGACGACGAACGACATCCTCTACCGCTTCCGCATCTCCCTGCTCGCGACCAAGCTCGCGACGCCGGCGGCGGTCGACGCGTACTACAAGGCGCACATGTCCACCTACTCGACCCCGGAGCGACGCAACGTCAGGATCATCCTGACCAAGAGCCTCAGCCGGGCGGCGGCCGCCAAGGCGGCGCTGGTCAGCCACCACACGTGGAAGGCGACGGCCAAGCAGTACTCGACCGACACCGCAACGAAGAACACGGGCGGGCTGCTCAAGGACGTGACCAACGGCGAGGAGCCCAGCGCGCTCAACGCGGCCATCTTCGCCGCTCCCCATCTCAAGCTGCTGGGCCCGATCAAGACGCCCTTCGGCTACTACGTGGCCGAGGTCACCGACATCCTCCCGGCGACGACCGAGTCGCTGGCCAAGGCGACGCCGACGATCAAGTCGACGCTCGCGCAGGCCGCCCTGTCGGCCCCGCCGTGGGAGAAGAAGTGGAAGGCGAAGACGACGTGCCGCTCGGGCTTCCAGACCCCGGACTGCAAGAACTACGTAGCGCCGAAGACCACTTCCACCACGACGCCGACGCCTTCGACCACGCCGACGACGGGGTCGACCACCACGACGCCGACGGCGACGACGGGGTCGACCACCGCGGCGCCGACGCCGCCCACCACGACCACCACGACCACCAAGAAGTAG
Source organism: Solirubrobacteraceae bacterium (assembly GCA_036510175.1). GTDB lineage: Bacteria > Actinomycetota > Thermoleophilia > Solirubrobacterales > Solirubrobacteraceae > Palsa-465. The sequence goes on from DATCEM010000333.1 coordinate 722, forward strand.
GGCGGTCGCGTGACCGCAGGCGGGTCGGAGATCCAGGAGGCGCTGGCTCGCCTCGACGCGATCACGCGCAGGCTCCGTCGCGAGTGCCCCTGGGATCGTGAGCAGGACGAGCGCACGATCGTCCCCCACACGGTCGAGGAGGCCTACGAGCTCGCCGATGCCGCGTATCGCCGCGATGATGCCAAGCTCGTGGACGAGCTCGGGGATGTTCTCTTCCAGGTGCACTTCCTCGCGCTCCTGCTCGAGGAACGCGGAGCGGGCGACCTCGCGCGGGTCGCCGAGGCCTGCACGGAGAAGCTCGTGCGGCGTCATCCGCACGTGTTCGGCGAGGACGCCGGCGATTCGCTGAGCGCGGGTGACGTCCTGCGCCGGTGGGACCAGATCAAGGAGGGGGAGCACGGGCGCGAGCCGGGGATCTTCGGCGAGGTCCCCGAGAACCTGCCCGCGCCCCTGTACGCGCGCAAGGTCCAGCGCCGCGCCGCCACCAGCGGCTTCGACGTCCCCGGCGTCGAGGGGGCGCTACAGGCGGTCAGCGACGAGCTCGGGGAGCTCGAGCGCGCCCAGACGCCCGACGAGCGCTTCCACGAGCTCGGTGACGTCCTCTTCGCGGCGGTCAATGTCGCGCGAAAGCTCCACCTCGATCCCGAGCTCGCCCTGCGCGCGGCGTCCGATCGGTTTCGCGATCGGGTGCAGCGGGGCAGCGGCCTCGCGACATCCGAAGGCCGCGACTGGAACGATCTGCAGTCCGATGAGCAGCTCGCCTACTACGCGCGCGCTCGACTGACCGAAGGAGGCGACGAGATCACATGAGCCAGATAGAGCATGTGCATGCCAGGCAGATCCTCGATAGCCGCGGCAACCCGACGGTCGAGGTTGAGCTCAGCGTGAGTTCGGGCGCGTGGGGACGGGCGGCGGTCCCATCGGGTGCCTCGACCGGCGAATTCGAGGCGACCGAGCTGCGCGCCGGCGGCGCCGACTGGATGGGCAAGGGGGTGAGCAAGGCGGTCGATAACGTCAACGGCGAGATCGCCACGGCCCTTCGTGGCGAGGACGCGAGCGCCCAAGCGGCGCTCGACCGCCGTCTCATCGAGCTCGACGGTACCCCCAACAAGTCCCGGCTCGGGGCGAACGCGATCCTTGCCGTCTCGCTCGCCGCGGCGCACGCCGCCGCCGCCGAGGCCGGGCTACCGCTGTGGCGCTACATCGGCGGGGAGGCTGCTCACGTGCTGCCCGTTCCCATGCTGAACGTCATCAACGGCGGGGCCCACGCTGACAACAGCGTCGACTTCCAGGAGTTCATGGTCGTGCCCGTGGGCGCTCAGAGCTTCAAGCAGGCGCTCCAGATGGGGAGCGAGGTGTTCCACCACCTGAAGGCGACGCTGCACGAACGCGGCGCCTCCACCACCGTCGGCGACGAGGGCGGCTTCGCCCCCGACCTCGCCTCCAACGAAGAGGCCCTCGAGCTGCTGATGAGCGGAATCCGCGCCGCCGGCTACGTGCCCGGAGATCAGATCGCGATCGCGCTCGACCCGGCCACGAGCGAGATCTACGAAGACGGCGCCTACGTGCTCGAGCACGAGGGCAGGACGCTGAGCGCCGATGAGTTGGCGGGCTATTGGGGCGAGCTGTGCGATCGCTACCCCATCATCTCGCTGGAGGACGGCATGGCCGAGGAGGACTGGGACGGGTGGAAGGTGCTGACGGACGAGATCGGCAAGCGGATCCAGCTCGTCGGCGACGACATCTTCGTCACCAACACGAGTCGCCTCCGGCGCGGGATCGAGGAAGGCGTCGGCAACTCGATCCTCGTCAAGGTCAATCAGATCGGCACGCTCACCGAGACCCTCGCCGCGGTCAGCATGGCGCGTGAGGCCGGCTACTCGGTGGTCATGTCGCATCGCTCGGGCGAGACCGAGGACGTGACCATCGCCGACCTGGCGGTCGCTACGGGCTGTGGTCAGATCAAGACGGGCGCGCCCTCGCGTACAGATCGCGTCGCGAAGTAC
>DATCEM010000334.1:0-2947 GCA_036510175.1 Solirubrobacteraceae bacterium
GAACCGCGGGTCGCGCCATCGCCAGGGCGGCGACGACGAGAAGTCCCCAGAGGAGGAACCAGGGATCCCAGAGGTAGGCATGCCACGCCAGGGCCCGCCGGTCGGCGTGGGCGCTCGCGTGGAGGACACCGGCCTCGGCGAGTAGGTCCACGGCGCTCAGCACCAGACCGTAGACGGTGAGGATTCCGGCTTCGATCCAGGCCAGCACCCGTGCCACGCGTTCCCAGCCGACCTTTACGAGCCCGCATACGACGAGCCACGGGAGGAGCACCGCGATGAGCTTCAGCACGACGGCGGCCCACACGGCGATGATGAGTAGGGCGTCTGCGCTACGCCCTTCCCGCTCGAGCGAGCCGCCCACCGTGTCGAGCAGCCAGGTGCCCCCCAGACCCCAGTACGCGCTGATGCCCGCGTAGAGCAGGCCGACGACGCCCGCTACCAGCGCCGCGCGGCGAGCTCGCACCCACTGGGGCGAGGGTCCGGCGGGCGCTGAAGCGTCCATCGTCCCCAATCTACGCTCCCCGGCACCGCCTCCGCAGCGCCGCCGGATCGAGCACCGTGATCTCTCGTCGATCGGTGGCGATCCAACCGAGTGCGCGCATTAGCCGCAGCGCGCGGGACACGGTCTCCCGGGTGGCGCCCGTCCAGCTCGCGAGCTCATCCTGGCTCAGCGACAGATCGATGCGCCGCCCGACCTCCGCGGGCACTCCGTGGTCGGCGGCGAGCTCGAGCAGGCGCTTGGCCACGCGACCGATGCTGTCGTGCGTGGCGAGGTCGATCCGGTCGCGGTCCGCTTCCGCGAGGCGCCGCACGAGCATCCGAATGAGGACCAATCCGACGTCCGAATGCTCGGCGAGGAAGGCGCGGAACTCATCGCCCTCGATGCTCCCGACCGTCACCTCGTCGACCGCGACTCCGGTCGCCGTACGGCGCATCCCACCGAGGACGGCCATCTCGCCGATCAGCTCGCCGGGGCCGCGGATCGCCAGCACGACCTCCCGTCCGCCCGCACCGGCGGCCACCAGCTTTACGCGACCTTCGAGGACGACGATCACGTCCTCCCCGGCCGAGCCCGCGCGGAGGACGGGCGATGCCTTCGGGACCACGCGCCGGCGCAGGCGCTGGAGGAGCGCTTCGGCGTCGTTGGCCCCCAGCTGGCGCAGGAACGGCACCTGCTGAGGCTCGAATGCGTCTTCCGTCGATGACATCGCCACCGTGAAAAATGTCACGACTTGCCCTCAGCTGGTTTTGATACGTCGGCGGACGAGCCCGGCGATGGCGCCGAGGACGACCACCGAGCCGACGATTAGCAGGGCAACCGTGCCGAGATCGCCGAACATGTCCGCCACCGGCGGCCCGATCAGGAAGGCGCCCAACCCGATGCCCACGGCCCAGATCGCCGCCGACAGCGCGTTGGCTGGGAGGTAAATCGCCCAGCGCACACGATGGATTCCCGCGAGCCACGACGGCGCGAGGATCACCGCGACCACGGTGGCCCGGTGGAATATCTTCTCGCCCCGGTCCACCGCGCGCAGCCGTGCCCTGCGGAAGGGACCCGGCGCGGTGACGATCGCCCGTCCGGCGCGGTAGCCGATGAGCCAGCCGATCACGCCGCCGCCGGTTGCGCCGAGCCAGGCGACGAGCAGCACCTCGGCCAGATCGAGCTTGTGCTTGGCCGCGAACACCGCGGCGGCGATGAGCAGCGGCTCGCCCGGACCGATCCCGGCGATCCAGCTGACCGCGGCCGCGATCGCGAGGCCGGCGTAATCGAACGGTGGGCCATGGAAGCGATGGAAATGGAGGTGGAAGACGTGGACGTGGAGGTGGATCGCCGCCGCGACCACGTCCTCACCCCGCCTCCGCGGCGGCGGCGCGCGGATTCCGGCCGAGATCCCTGAGGTCGGCAGTCGAGTGGACGGTCATCGCTGGGCTCGATCGTCGCATACGTCCCCGGCCGCGGGACGCGATCATCGCCGGAGCGCTCCGGTATCGGTGCATTTTCCGCAGGTTTGCTGGGCCTTTTGTCTAGCCGAACGGCCCTTTCCGCCGCTCTATCCGGGATTCGTTTATCCGTATGTCCAGGTGGCCCATCCGTTTGCTGGACGCGAGGCCATAGAAGCCTCCCGAGACCTCCACAAGTCTTCGGCCACCAGAAAATAGGGCCGATTGGGACCAGGGGGTCGTCGGTCCGGCCGCCGCGCGAGCGGAGGGCACCGCCCGTCCCCCCGGACAAGGAGATCTATGCTTACTTCAGTTCCCCCTTGGCTCAGCCCCGGAGACAACGCGTGGCAGCTCACCGCCGCCACGCTGGTTGGTCTCATGAGCGTGCCTGGGCTCGTCGTCCTCTACGGCGGGGTCATGCAGAAGCGCTGGGCGATCAACAGCATGATGCTGACCTTCGGCACGTTTTCAGTCGTGCTCGTGGTCTGGGTGCTGTGGGCCTTCAAGATGGGCTTCGGTCATCCGATTGGCCACGGCCTTGGCTTCTTCTCGACGTTCCTCGGGAAACCGGGCAACGTCCTGACCCAGTCACAGGAACAGGGACGGGCGAATATCCCGTTGATCAGCGGGGCGGCTCCGAACTTCAGATTCCCGGAGGCTTCGCTCGTCTACTTCCAGTTCGTGTTCGCGGCGATCACCCCGATCCTGTCGCTGGGCTCGGTCCTCGGACGGGTGAACATCAAGGCGTGGCTTCCCTTCTGCGCTCTGTGGATCACCGTCGTCTACGCGGTCGACGCGTTTCTCCTCTGGGGCGGCGGCTGGTTCGCCCACAAGGGGGCGATCGACTTCTCCGGTGGTTATGTGATCCATCTAAGCGCCGGGATAACCGGGTTCGTCGCGGCGGCTGTGATCGGACCACGACTACAGAGAGACCGGGAAATCGACGCACCGAACAACGTCCTCATGGTCGCCACCGGTGCGGGTTTGCTGTGGCTGGGGTGGAACG
>DATCEM010000335.1:0-3320 GCA_036510175.1 Solirubrobacteraceae bacterium
GGTCGCTCTGGTGCTCCACACCCCTACCGGTTATCACCGGCCAGAGAGCAGACCGCCCATCGTCACAGTGATTTCGCCTGCGCGCGACACTGGCGCGTCATGGCCAGGAGAGATCCGCGACATTTGGCGTCCGGCAGCCGAACTGATGTCGTTCAGTCCCGCCCCGCGGGACCAGACGACATCGGTTCGCAACTGCGCCGCCGGCGAGCCGAACCGATGTCGTTCAGTCCCGCCCCGCGGGACCGAACGACATCGGTTCACCGAGGCGCCCCCTGGGCGCAGACGCGGGTCACTAGGCTTGACTTACCAAATCCCAGAGGGAGCAACATGACTTACTTCGTCACCGGCGCGACCGGGTTCATCGGTCGCAATCTCGTCGAGCGGCTGCTCGAGCGTGACGGGGACGTTTATGTCCTCGTGCGCGAGGGATCGCTGGATCGGCTCGAGAGGCTGATCGAGCGGTGGGGGGCCGCCGATCGCGTACATCCGGTGCTCGGCGACCTGACGGCACAGCGACTCGGCGTGTCCGCCGAGCAGATCGCGCAGCTCGAGGGCAGGGTCGACCACTTCTTCCACCTCGCCGCCGTGTACGACATGACGGCCGACGACGAGACGAACCGGGTCGCCAACGTGGAGGGGACGCGCCACGCGGTCGAGCTGGCCAACAGCATTCACGCCGGCCGCTTTCACCACGTCTCCTCGATCGCCGCCGCCGGGAAGTACAAGGGCCTGTTCCGCGAGGACATGTTCGACGAAGGCCAGAAGCTCGACCATCCGTATCACCGCACGAAGTTCGAGTCCGAGAAGATCGCGCGCACACAGACCAAGATTCCGTGGCGCGTGTACCGGCCGGCGGTCGTCGTCGGCCATTCGCAGACCGGCGAGATGGACAAGATCGACGGGCCGTACTACTTCTTCACGGCGATCAAGATGGCCCGGCACTACCTCCCGGGCTGGTTCCCCCTCGTCGGCCCCGAGCTCGGCTACACGAACATCGTGCCGGTCGATTTCGTCGCCGCGGCGCTCGATCACATCGCCCATCTCCCGGACCTCGACGGTCAGGCGTTCCACCTCGCGGCCCCCAGGTCGCAGCGCTCAGGTGACGTGATCAACACCTTCGCCAGGGCCGCCCATGCGCCGCAGCTGTCGGTGAGGATCGACGCGCGGATGCTCAAGTCGCTCCCCAAGGGCACGCTCTCCATGCTCATGCAGCTCCCGGCGGCGCGTGGCGTGCGGCGGGCGCTCCTCGCCGACTTCGGGATCCCCGAGGAGGTGCTCGGCTACATCGGCCTGACGGCCCAGTTCGACACGCGGGACACCGAGCGCGCGCTCGAGGACAGTGGGATCTCGGTTCCGCCGCTCAACACCTATGCGGCCAAGCTCTGGGACTACTGGGAGCGCAATCTCGACCCGGACCTGTTCAAGGACCGCAGCTTCGAGGGCGCGGTCGCGGGAAAGACCGTGCTCATAACGGGCGCCTCGAGCGGGATCGGCCGGGCAGCGGCGAACAAGATCGCCCGGGCGGGCGGAATCCCCATCCTCGTGGCGCGCGGGGCCGAGAAGCTCGAGGAGACTAAGCAGGAGATCGAGGACCTCGGTGCGACCGCCTATACGTACACCGCCGATCTCTCCGACACCGAGTCGGTCGATGATCTGTGCGCCCGTATCCTCGCCGATCACCCAGCGATAGATGTCCTGGTGAACAACGCCGGCCGCTCGATCCGGCGCTCGATCGCCTTGTCCTACGATCGCTTCCACGACTTCGAGCGGACCGTCCAGCTCAACTACCTCGGGACGATCAAGCTCATCATGGGCCTGCTCCCGCACATGCGCGAGCGCAAGTCGGGCCTGATCGTCAACGTTTCGTCGATCGGGGTCCAGACGAGCCCGCCACGCTTCTCGGCCTACGTGGCGTCCAAGGCGGCACTTGACGCGTGGACGCGCGTCGTCGGCTCCGAGTGCATCGGCGACAACGTCCATTTCACGACCATCCACATGCCGCTCGTGCGCACGCCGATGATCGCCCCGACGAAGATCTACGACAGCTTCCCCACGATCTCACCCGACGAGGCGGCCGACCTCATCTGCGAAGCGATCAGGGCGAAGCCCAAGCAGATCAATACCCGGCTGGGCACGTTCGGCGAGATCTCCTACGCCCTCTTCCCCAAGGCGGTGGACCAGATCCTCTCGGCCGCCTACAAGGTCTTCCCGGACTCCGCCGCCGCCAAGGGCGAAAAGGATCCCGAGGAGCACGCATCGACCGAGCAGGTCGCCCTCGCACACCTGATGAAGGGGGTCCACTGGTAAGGGGCGGTCGGGGGAGGTCTGGGGGGACACTGGTAAGAGGCCGCAGCCGGGAGGCCAAGGGCGTCCACCGGTCAACGCCGCTAAGGCGCGGCCCGCCGCCAGCCGACGCATTTGGCTCTGCCAAATGCGTTAAGGGAATTCGCCCCTGGCGAATTTCCCTTCGCCTCTGGCGAATTCCCCCGCTTCCAGCAGCACGCCCTCGCGAATGCCGCCGCAGCCGATCTGCAGGGCGGCACCGAACAGGTTCGATACCGCCTCGAGAATCAGGAGACCGGCGGGAAGGAGGCGCACGCGCTCGAGGTCGATGGCGAAGCGGCGTGCGACGTCGGCGGCACGTTCGGCCGCGAGCACGCTGAATGAGCGCTCGAATGCTGCCTGGTCGAGCAGCGAGCCGGCCAGCCGGCGCATCGAGGTGGCGCTTCCACCCACCGCGACGGCTTCGAGCGGCGCGGGCACAGGCGCCGTCACGCCGCCGAGGGCCGCCGCCACCCGGTCGCGCGCGGCGCTGAGCTCCTCGGCGCGCGGCGGGTCCGAGCGCAGGTACTCGTCGGCGAGGTCGCCGGAGCCGATGGCGCACGAGAACCACCAGCCGATGTCGTGCGGAGCGGTGCCGACGACGATCTCCGACGAGCCGCCACCGACGTCGACCACTCCGAGAGCGCCGCGAGGGCGGTGACCGAGCGTGCCCGCCGCACCGACGAAGGCGAGTCGGGCCTCCTCCTCGCCCGAGAGGATCTGAACCCTGAGCCCGCATGCCGCCTCAATCGCGCTCACGAGCGCGGATCCGTTCTTCGCGCGACGGATCGCCGCCGTGGCCACTCCGTGCACCTCGCTCGAGCCCAGGTCGTGGGCGTGGGCGAGCTGAGCGCTGACGACGGCCACCACCTCGGCGATCTTCGCCTCGTCGATCGTCCCGTCGCTCGCGATCTCGCGGCCGATGCGGGTGAACGCGCGGTCCTGATAGACCTCGCGCAGACGATCGGCCTCGCATTCGCCGACGAGGAGGCGGGTGG
>DATCEM010000336.1:0-3985 GCA_036510175.1 Solirubrobacteraceae bacterium
CCCGCCGATCAATCCGAGCTCCGAGGAGACGAGCACGACGCGCCCGAACCCCCGCTCGCGCATGCCGGGCAGGACCTGCTGCGTGAGCCAGATCGCCGCGCCCACGCCGAGCCGGTAGCTCTCCTCGAAGTCCCCCACCGCCACGTCCTCGACCCAGTCGCGATGGAGCACCCCGGCGCAGCTGATGAGCGCGTCGACGGGCCCGAGCGCCTGCTCGACCTCGCTCACGGCACGGGCGCACTCGGCGGGGTCACTCAGGTCGGCGGCCACGGCATGCGCCTTATCGCCGAGGCGCGCTGCGAGCGCCTCGAGCGGCTCTGCGCTCCGCGCCACCACTCCCACCCGCGCCCCCAGCGACGCGAAGTGCTCAGCCGTGGCCATCCCGATCCCCCGCGAGGCACCGGTAACGAGCACGGTCCGTTGGTCCCACTGCGCCATGCTGCCTCCTGAACTCGGTCGCTGAGCTGGGCAACGCTACCAGCGGCGGGGCATGCCCGACCCCCAGCGACCCCGACGGATTTGCCTCCGGCAAATGCGTCAATGCAAGCGGCGCCAGCCGATTGCACAACGGCCCCGCATCCCCGGCCCCCAGCGTGGTTGGGGGGCGCGGCCCCCAACTTGAACGGCCCCGCATCCCCGGCCCCCAGCGTGGTTGGGGGGCGCGGCCCCCAACTTGAACGGCCCCGCATCCCCGGCCCCCAGCGTGGTTGGGGGCCGGGGAAGTCTCGGCCGGGGCGTATCGTCGAGGTTGCGGTAGTTCCGGCTCCGGGGGGAGAAAGTCCCTACGGCACACGGCGGCAACAACGACTCAACGGTTGAAGAGCTGACGGCTCAGATGTTTGGTGGGACGCGGGCCAGAGCGGCAGCGCTTCCGCCCGCTTCATCGGCATCTACGTCGCGGGCGCTGAGGACCCTGGACGGATATGCGAGTTTGATGAGGTTTTGCGCGCCACAGCAGGCCGGCTCGCGAGGTTCTGTCGTTTAGTCCCGCCCAGCGGGACCGAGCGACAGAAGTTCACGACACCGGCCGCGTCGCTCGCGAGGTTCTGTCGTTTAGTCCCGCCCAGCGGGACCGAACGACAGAAGTTCACACGACACCGGCCTGCGAGTCTCGGGCGCCCGTCGCGCCCCGTCGCGCCCGGCCCACCCTAGTTGCGGCGCTTGCGCTTTCGCTTGGGAGTGGTCGAGCGAGTCGTGCCGGTCGCGGGCGCGACGACGGGCTCGGGCGCCGGCACGGGCTTGGGGCGCCTTCCGCGCAGCGGACGGGCCGACGGATCGCGCGGCTTCTGGCTCGAGGGCCACGGGATGGCTTCGCCCGCGGTCCAGGCCGGCGGGAAGCCGTTCGGCCAACGGTCGAGGAAGAGATAGGCGACCGCGCACAGCCAACCGGCCTGGATCACCGGCACCGGCGAACCGATCGGGAAGAGGAAGAGGACACCGACAAAGATGCCCAGATAACCCATCACCTTGGGCAGGAGACCGACCCGCATCGCGTTCAGCGCGATGACCACGATCGCGACCGCGAGGAGCAGATCGCCGAAGAAGGCGATGGTGGGGAGTGAGAGCACGGCGGCTGAGCTCGTGAGGTGATGCGCCTCGCTGTAGGTCTCCTGGGTGCCGACGAACTTGTTGGAGACCGAGGAGATCACCACCTCGTAGACGATGGCGCTGACTGCGGCGAGGATTCCCCCGGTCAGCGCCAGGTAGCGGAAGATGACCGAGAGCTCGGGGCGCCGCGCCTTGATCGCCGCCCACAGGAAGGTGAGCACCGCTGTCAGCGCCAGCAGGCCGCCGGCGTTGATCACGGCGCCGATCAGGTCGAGGGGGAAGCGCTTGTGGACGACGATCAGGGCGAGCGTCTCCTCGTCGACGCTCGAGTGCGTCCCGACGAGCCCGGTGACCGCGGCGATCACGAGCAGGAGGCCGGCCGCGACGGCGGCGTACGCCATGCGCCCGCGTACATGCTTCTCGCGCTGCAGCTGTTCGGAGTTCATCAGGCGCCTATGCTAGCCGCGCGGCGCGGACCGGTCGGCCCTCGTGGCGGTCCCGCTGGAGCATCGTGGGCCAGTGTAGGGAACGAGCACCTACACTCGCGCTCGTGGAGATCGGCGATGCCTGCCCGGCGTGCGGCGGGCCGCTCGTCGCCTGGCGCTCGGCTCCGAGCGCGGAACCGACGCTCGGTCCGGCGCGCTATGAGTTGCGCCGCTGCCGATGGTGCGGGAGCGCGGTCACGGTCGGCGAGGCACCGCCGGAGCTCCACGATACCGGCGCCTACGGGCCGGGAGACCCACGTCTGGCGCGCGCCGTCGCGCCCGTGCTGCGGGCCTTCGACAGCCACCGTCTACGCATGCTCGCCGCGCTCGCACCTCCCCCCGCGCGCCTGCTCGACGCCGGCGCGGGCCGCGGACGCTTCGTCGACGGCGCGCTCGCGGCCGGATATGAGGCCCGGGGGATCGAGCCGAGCCGGCGCGGCGTCCTCGCGGCCGCCGCCGCGGGCGCGCCGGTGGAGCAGGCCACGATCGAGGCGGCGGCGCCCGAGCCCGGGTCGCTCGACGCCGTCACCCTGTGGCACGTGCTCGAGCACCTCGAGGACCCGGGCGCGGCTCTGGCCCGGATCGCCACCTGGCTGGCGCCCGAAGGGGTGCTGCTCGTCGGCGTTCCCAACCTCTCGAGCCTCCAGGCTCGCGTCGGCGGCGAGCGCTGGTACCACCTCGACGTACCACGCCATCGCGTTCACTTCACCTCCGCGGGGATCGACGACCTCCTCCGTGCCCAAGGATTCGTCCCGGTCCGCACCCACCACCTCCTCGCCGAACACAATCCCTTCGGGATGTGGCAGTCACTCGTCAATCGCTTCACCGCCCATCCCTCCTACCTCTACAACCTGCTCAAGCACAACGCGCCCGCTCGCTCACCCGACCTGGCGATTACCGTGCTCGCCCTGCCGCTCGCTCCGGTCGCGGCGGCGGCCGAGCTGGCCGCCGGGCTCGCGCGCCGCGGCGGGACGATCGCCGTTCTGGCTCGGCGGTCGCCCTAGCCGCCGCCACCGACCGGCTACCATGGAGCCATGGAAGGAAGCGGATTCGGAGACCTCTTCGGCGACCCCGACGAGCTGCAGCGCCGGCTCGGCGAGTTCGCCGAGCAGATGCAGGGTGCGCAGCGGCTCGCCTGGGCCGACAACGCGATCAAGCTCGCCGTCGACCTGACGGTGGCGGCGATCAACCGCGTCAACATCCAGGGGAGCACCGAGGCGCAGGCCGAGCAGCTCCGCGGCGTCATCGCGCTCGTCTTTCCTGAAGCCGTGACTCTCGTGCGCGAGGCGCGCGAGGGACTGCAGTAGACCTAGCGCCAGAGCTAAGGCGAGCCCACCGTCTCCTGAATCGGCTGGCCGGCCGAGCTGCTGTCGAACTTGGCCGAGGCGATGCTCGAATTGGCGGAGTTGATCGCCTGGGCGTTCGGGTGGTGGCTCTCGATGCTCGCCCGGATCAGCGCGATCCCGGTGCCGACGGCGGCCAGCGGCGCGAGGACGTGGGAAAGCAGCCTGCTCCCCTTGGCGTCCGCCAGCGCGATCTTGACCTCGTGCTCGACGAACAGGCCCGCGGCGACCGCCTTGATGATCGTCAGCTTGTGCGTGAAGGGATGGGTGAAGTCTCCGGCCTTGAACGGCTCGTAGTTGAAGTGATGGAAGGTCCCGAAGGCGAGCCCCGCGTGGATGGCGAACTTGGTCTTGGCGAAGTGAACCTTGGTGGCGACCGGCGCGTTGGCGCCCGATCCGTTCGAGCTCGAGCTGCCACAGCCCGCCGCCACGAGCGCCGCCGAGACGAGGAGCAGGGCGAGGAATCGTCTGATCAACACTTCAACCTCCTGTGTCAGACGAGTGCCCCGAGCACGAGCTCGTCGTGTTGGGCCGGCTTGACGCGACGGAATACGTGCGTGACCACACCGTCGGGTCCGATCACAAACGTGGTCCGCTCCATGCCCATGT
>DATCEM010000337.1:0-10314 GCA_036510175.1 Solirubrobacteraceae bacterium
CCCGGCGTCGTCCACGCCCTCGTCGTTCCCTCCGAGCGGTTCGCGGCGCGCGCTCGCGCGCTGGCACTCGACGTGCCGCTCATCCGGCTCAGGCAGCCGATCGACGTGGAGCGCTTTGCCCCCACCGAGCCGCCACGGTCACCGCCGCGCACAGCGGTCATGCTCGGCAACTATCTCGAGGGTCGCCGGCGCGACGCCCTCGTCGAGGCGTGGGCCGCCGGGGGCGTCGAGTGCGTGCAGGTCGGTGCCGGAGGGGAGCTCCTGTTCGACGTGCGAGGCGAGATCGCGGCCGCGGACATCGTGGTGGGAAAGGCGCGCGCAGCCCTGGAAGGCATGGCGTGCGGCAAGGCGGTCTACGTATTCGACACGTTCGGCGGCGACGGGTGGGTGACGAGCGAGAGCTACCCGGCGCTCGAGGCCGACAACTTCGCCGGCCTCGCCACCGACGGGCCGATCGACCGCGCGCGGTTGGCCGCCGACCTCGAGCGCTACGACCCGGACATGGGCTGGATCAATCGCGAGCTGGTCGTCACGCACCACGCCGTCGGCGCTCACGTGAGCGAGCTCCTCGAGGTCCTCCGCGGCCCCGCGCCGCGGGCTCCGGACTCGCTGCCCGCTCCGGGCGCGACGGCACGGGTGGTCCGCTCCGCATGGCGCAGTCAGCGACGAGCGTGGGAGACCGAGCGTCGCGCCGCCCATCTACACCGGCAGGTCGGCGACCTCACGGCCCGCGCCGACGCGCTGGCCGGCGACCGCGACGCCTGGCAGGCGCGGGCGCTCGAGGCGGAACGCCAGCTCGGGGCGGCGCGGGAGCTCCTCGCGACCGGACGCGTGCGCGCGGGCCTCGCGCTGGGCCGTTGTCTCGATCGCGTGCGCGCGGCCCAAGCCGTAGCGCGCGGCCTGGATCCCCCGCGCCGTCGCCACTGATGCGGCTCCTCAACGCCTCCGACATCGCGCCAGGCCTGCTCCTGGCCCCCGGGGTCGAGGTCCCCGCCGATGCCGAGATCGATCCGTACGTGACGATCTACGCCGGCGTGGTGCTCGGCCGCTGCCTGAGGATCGGGCACGGCGCGGTGATCGGCCGGCCGCAGCGCATCGATGCGGGCAGCCGGGCGCCGCGGCGAACGGGCGACGACGTCACCTCGATCGGGGACGAGTGCCTGATCGGCAGCGGCACGATCATCGCCGCGGGAGCCCGGATCGGCGCCCGCAGCGCGCTGGGCGACCTGGTGCTCATCCGCGAGACTGCGCTCATCGGCGAGGCGGTGCTGATCGGGCGCGGCTCGGCCGTGGGCCACACCACCGAGATCGAGGCGGGGACGCGCATCCAGAACGAGGTGATCGTCGCGCCTCGGTGCCGCATCGGCCCGGAGGTGATGGTCGGGCCCCGGGTCGTCTTCATCGGCGATCCCAGCCTGGGACGCGATCCGCCCGAGATCACCGCGCCGGGAATCAATGTCGGTCGTGGCGCCCGCATCGGGACCGCCGCGATCCTCTGTCCGCCGCTGGAAATCGGCGAGGAGGCGCTGATCGGAGCGGGCTCCTTCGTGCGCGACGACGTAGCTCCGAGGACGGTCGTCGTGGGGACGCCGGCCCGGTTCCTGCGCGAGGTGCGCGAGGACGAGCTGATTTGAGGGCGGACCCACCGAGCGCTGGTACCCTTAAGAGTCCAGGAACATCGCGCCGGCCCCTGCAGTACCTAACCTCATGCACCGTTCAACGCAGCCAGGGGCCGTCGGCCTCTACGAACCCAGCTACGAGCACGACGCGTGCGGCATCGCGCTCGTGGCCAAGCTGCGCGGCGAGGCGACCCACGCGGTGGTGGAGAAGGCGCTCGGCGCGCTGGAAAACCTCGAGCATCGTGGGGCCGAGGGGGCGGATCCGAGCACGGGCGACGGCGCCGGCATCCTCCTGCAGATCCCGGACACCTTCTTCCGTGCGGTCGCCGGAGTCGAGCTTCCGGCGTACGGCATGTACGGGGTGGGGATGCTCTATCTGCCGACCGACGCCGAGCGGCGCACGGAGGTCGAGGCGCTGGTCGAGGAGACGATCGCCGCCGAGGGGCAGCGCGTGCTCGGCTGGCGCGAGGTTCCCGTCGACGAACGCTACGTGGGCACGACGGCGGGGGCGGCGGCACCTACGATCCGCCAGGTCCTCGTCGGGGCGGCCAACCAGATCGCCGACCAGGAGGCGTTCGAGCGCAAGCTCTACGTGATCCGGCGCGTGATCGAGCGCGAGGCGCACGGCGACGTTGCGGTGCCGAGCTTCTCCTCGCGCACCATCGTCTACAAGGGCATGCTCACCGCGCCGCAGCTACCGCACTACTTCCCCGACCTCCGGGACCCGAGGCTCGCGAGCCGGCTCGCCCTCGTCCACTCGCGCTTCAGCACTAACACCTTCCCGAGCTGGGAGCTCGCTCACCCGTATCGGATGATCGCCCACAACGGCGAGGTCAACACGCTGCGCGGCAACATCAACTGGATGAAGGCGCGCGAGTCCCAGCTCGCCTCCGATCTCTTCGGCGAGGACCTCCACAAGGTCATCCCCGTGGTCACCGACGCGAACTCCGACTCGGGCACCTTCGACAACGTGCTCGAGCTGCTCGTGCTCGGCGGTCGCTCGATCGCCCACGCAGTGATGATGATGGTGCCCGAGGCCTATCGTACGCGGGAGGATCTTCCCGCCGATGTGCGGGGCTTCTACGACTATCACTCCTGCCTGATGGAGCCGTGGGACGGGCCGGCCGCCGTGGTGTTCACCGACGGCACCCTCGCGGGCGCCGTGCTCGACCGTAACGGCCTGCGCCCCGGCCGCTGGGTCCAGGACAAGGACGGCTACGTCGTGCTCGCCTCCGAGACGGGGGTGACCTCGATCGCCCCCGAGCACATCGAGCGCAAGGGACGGCTCCAGCCGGGGCGCCTCTTCCTGCTCGACCTCGAGGAGGGCCGGATCGTCGAGGACGAGGAGATCAAGCGCCGGATCGCCGGCCAGAAGCCCTACCGCGAGTGGTACGAGAGCTCGGTCGTGCACATCAACGACCTTCCCGAGCGAGAGCCCACGACGCCGAGGATCGAGCCGCTGAGATCGAAGCAGCTCGCCTTCGGCTATTCGCAGGAGGACCTAAAGCTGATCATCGCGCCGATGGCCTCGAACGGGCAGGAGCCGGTCGCGAGTATGGGGAACGACGCCGCGCTCGCGGTCCTCTCGGACCGCCAACCGCCGCTCTTCTCCTACTTCAAGCAGCTCTTCGCCCAGGTCACCAACCCGCCGATCGACTCGATCCGCGAATCGGTGGTGATGAGCCTCGCCACGGGCATCGGCGCCGAGGTGAACCTCCTGGCGGAGACGCCCGAGCACGCCCATCAGCTCGTGCTCGACCAGCCGATCCTCCGCAACCACGAGCTCGAGAAGCTCCGCCAGGTCTCCCACGAGATCTTCCATGCCGCGACGATCGACATCACCTGGCCGATCGAGCAGGGCCCCGATGGCATGGAGGTCCGCCTCCAGGCGGTGTGCGACGAGGCCGAGAACTACGTCGCCCACGGCGCGAACATCCTCATCCTCTCTGACCGCAACCTCGGGCCCGAGCGGGTCGCCATTCCCTCCCTGCTCGCGGTGGCGGCGACACATCACCACCTGGTGCGCCACGGCACGCGGCTGCGGACCGGGCTCGTGCTCGAGTCCGGCGAGCCGCGCGACATCCACCACATGGCGACGCTGATCGGCTACGGGGTGGCGGCGATCAACCCCTACCTGATGTTCGAGTCGCTCGACGAGCTCGCCGAGCGCGCGCTGCTCCCCGTGGATCTCGACATCGACGAGGCCGAGCAGCGGATCGTCACGGCGATCGGCAAGGGCCTGCTCAAGACGATCTCGAAGATGGGGATCTCGACGATCCAGTCCTACTGCGGCGCGCAGATCTTCGAGGCCGTGGGCCTTGAGCCGGGCCTGATCGACAGGCACTTCACCGGCACCGCCTCGCGCATCGGCGGCATCGGCATCGACGTCCTCTCGACCGAGGCGCTCGAGCGCCACTTCCGCGCTTATCCGCGCACGGGCCGGGACCTGCTCCCGGTCGGCGGTGTCCTGCAATGGCGCCGCGACGGCGAGCTGCACATCTGGAACCCGGACACGATCGCCAAGCTCCAGCATTCGGTGCGCGGCCAGAACGGCGACCCGACGACCACCTATCAGGACTTCGCCCGCATGGTCAACGAGGACTCCGCGAAGAAGGCCACGCTGCGCGGACTGATGAAGCTCCGCACAATCGAGCGCCCGCTGCCGCTCGAGGAGATCGAATCGGCGACCGAGATCGTCAAGCGCTTCACCACCGGGGCGATGAGCCTCGGCGCGCTCTCGCGCGAAGCCCACGAGACGCTCGCGCAGGCGATGAACCGCCTCGGCGCGAAATCGAACACCGGCGAGGGCGGCGAGGATCCCGCGCGCTTCCTCGACGATCGCCGCTCGGCGATCAAGCAGGTGGCGTCGGGCCGCTTCGGCGTGACCGTGCATTACCTGGTCAACGCCGATCAGATCCAGATCAAGATGGCGCAGGGGGCAAAGCCCGGGGAGGGGGGCCAGCTCCCGGGACACAAGGTCGACGATTACATCGCGAAGATCCGCAGCTCGACCCCCGGGGTGGGGCTCATTTCTCCCCCGCCCCATCACGACATCTACTCGATCGAGGACCTCAAGCAGCTCATCTACGACCTGCGCTGCGCCAACCCGCAGGCTTCGGTCTCGGTCAAGCTCGTGGCCGAGGTCGGCGTGGGGACCGTAGCCGCCGGCGTGGCCAAGGCCAACGCCGACCACGTCACGATCTCCGGCCACGACGGCGGCACCGGCGCTTCGCCGCAGTCTTCGGTGCAGTACGCCGGGGTGACGTGGGAGATCGGCCTCGCCGAGACCCAGCAGACGCTGCTCCTCAACGACCTGCGCTCACGCATCACCGTCGAGGTCGACGGCCAGATCAAGACCGGCCGCGACGTGGTAATCGGTGCGCTCCTCGGCGCCGACGAGTTCGGCTTCTCGACCGCCCCGCTGATCGCCATGGGCTGCATCATGATGCGCGTCTGTCACCTGAACACGTGCCCGGTCGGGGTCGCGACTCAGGATCCGAAGCTCCGCGAGCGCTTCCGCGGCACCCCCGACCATGTGATCAATTACCTCATCCTCGTCGCCGAGGAGGTCCGCGGGCTGATGGCCGAGCTCGGCGTGCGGCGCTTCGAGGACCTGATCGGACGTACCAACCTGATCGAGATGGACGGGGCCATCGATCACTGGAAGGCTCGCGGCGTCGACCTCTCGCAGGTCCTGACGATCCCCGAGCTGCCGCCGGGCGCGCCCCGGCGCCGCACCCGTGACCAGATGCCCGTGCTCGACGACGCGCTCGACTGGGAGCTCGTGCGCGCCGCCACCCCGGCGATCGACGGCGGCGAACCCGTCGCCTTCGGGCCGGTCACCGTACGTAACGTCAACCGCACCGTGGGGGGCATCCTCTCCGGCGAGATCGCGAGGCGGCATGGGGTGGACGGCCTGCCCGAAGGGACGATCGAGGTCGCCTTCCACGGCTCGGCCGGCCAGAGCTTCGGCGCCTGGCTCGCGCCCGGGGTCACCTTCTCGCTCAAGGGGGAGACGAACGACTACACGGGCAAGGGCCTCTCGGGCGGGGTTGTGTCCGTACGACCGCCCGAGTCGGCCGGGTTCCGCGCCGAGGAGAACGTGATCGTCGGCAACACCGTCCTCTACGGCGCGACCGCGGGCCGCGCCTTCATTCGCGGACTGGCCGGCGAGCGCTTCGCGGTACGCAATTCAGGCGCCTACGCGGTCGTCGAGGGCGTCGGCGACCACGGCTGCGAGTACATGACCGGCGGCCGGGTCGCCGTACTCGGTCCGACCGGACGCAACTTCGGAGCGGGCATGAGCGGGGGCATCGCCTACGTGTACGACGTCGACGGCGACTTCGAGGCGCGCTGCAACCTCGAGCTCGTGGACCTCGACGACCTCGGCGAGAATGACGAGCTCGAGCTTCGCCTGCTCGTCGCTGAGCACCAGCAGCGCACCGGCTCGCTTGTCGCCCGGAAGCTCCTCGGCGATTGGGAGAACGCGCTGACGCACTTCGTCAAGGTCATGCCGCGCGACTATAAGCGCGCGCTGGAAGAGGGCCTGGCGAAGGAGGAAGTGCCGGCTTAGCGCCTACCTGCGCAGATAGCGCACGGCGGCTTCGGTCCGGTTCTTCGCGCCCATCTTGTGGAGGATGCGCTTCACGTGGGATTGGACGGTGCTCGTGGCGATCACCAGGCGCTCGGCGATCTCCCCGTTCGTCGCACCCTCGACGATCATCACCAGGACCTCGAGCTCGCGCGGCGACAGAGCTTCGAGCCGGGGGTCGGCGGGGAGGAGCGAGCCGAAGTGGTTATTGCCTCCCGCCTCGGACTCTCGTTGCAGGGTGCCGGCGAGGATCACCGTTTCGCGCAGCTCTTCGACCTTCTGCAGGAGCTTGGCGCTGAGCACGCGGAGATGCTCACGGTGGAATTCCTCCGTGGGAAGCGGGGCCGCGGGCGCGGGTCCGCGCGAGAGGACCTCACCCACTACCTCGATGACCTCCTCAGGCTGGCACGGCTTGATCAGGATATGGGAGACGCCGCACGCGTAAGCCAGCTCCTTGACCTCGTCGATCACGTAGGTGGCGGTGTAGAAGATCACCGGGATGTGCGCGGTGGCCTCGTCGCTGCGCAGCGCGCGAACGAGCTCGTAGCCGTCCATCGTCGGCATCAGGATGTCGGCGATGACGAGATCCGGCTGGTGCGTTAGCGCGAGCTTCAGCGCGTGCTCGCCCGTATCGGCCTCGAGCACTTCGTAGGCCGCGTGGCGGAGATAGGTCGCGAGGATCTCCCGGTCGTCTGCTCCGTCGTCGACGATGAGAATCGATGTCATATATCAGACACCACGCCGTGCGGCCTCGGCTGGATCTGAAATAGTGACTTCTCCTGAAGTCTGGGGTGGCGTGCCACGGGGAGCGACTCCTATCGGTCTCAGCAATGGGAATACTCAGAGGTAAGGGGCGCAACGCCGGGGGCCGTTCGCTGATTCAAGAGAATGTCCACCCATACTTACCGATTGGCAACCCCCCGATCTCGGTAATTTGTCGCTCGTAGGGCCTCCTGCCTCCCCCGTTATAGGGACGAGCGCCCGGACAGAGGCAGCTCTTATGGCCACGATGAGCGTTTTCTCCGCTCGCCTCACCTGACGCGGCTCCGACGGCGCCCGCCGCGCCCGCCCGGTGGCCGAGCGGTCTGCTCGATCATCACGGGGCTGCGCTAGCCTTGCCTGAGGCATGGGCGAACTCGGAGCGTTCCTGAAGATCCACCGGGTCGGCTTCGATAAGCGCGACCCGGAGCGGCGCGTGCACGACTACAAGCAGTACTTCGCCCTCCAGCCTGACGAGGAGCTTCGCCGCCAGGGCTCGCGCTGCATGGACTGCGGCGTCCCGTTCTGCCACGAGGGGTGCCCGCTGGGGAACCTGATCCCCGATTGGAACGACCTGGTGTACCGGGACAAGTGGCGCGAGGCGATCGACCAGCTCCACGCCACGAACAACTTTCCCGAGTTCACCGGGCGCATCTGCCCGGCGCCATGCGAATCGGCTTGCGTGCTCGCGATCAACGACGATCCCGTGACCATCGAGCAGATCGAGCTCGCGATCGTCGAGCGTGCCTTCGACGAGGGCTGGGTGGTCGCCGCCGCGCCCGATCGCCGCACGGGACGCAACGTCGCGGTGATCGGCGCCGGGCCCGCCGGACTCGCCGTCGCCGCCGAGCTCAACCAGTGCGGGCATAACGTCACCGTCTACGAGCGCGACGAGGGTCCGGGTGGGCTGATGCGCTTCGGCGTCCCCGACGCGAAGCTCGAGAAGTCGATCATCGATCGCCGTGTCGCCCTGCTCGAGCAGGAGGGGATCGATTTCGTCTACGACGCCGATGTCGGCTCGGAGGAGCTGCCCACCGAGCGCGTGCGCGACGAGTTCGACGCGATCGTCATCGCCATCGGCTGCCGCGTGCATCGTGATGTGGTGGATGTTCCGAACCGCGAGCTCGCGGGGATCCACTTCGCCATGGACTACCTCTACCAGCGCAACCGCTGGGTCGCCGCCCAGGAGGGGCGCCCATCGCGGGCTCCCGAGCCGGGTACCGAGATCACCGCTGCGGGTAAGCGAGTGCTCGTGGTCGGCGGGGGTGACACCGGCATGGACTGCATCTCCAACGCGCGGCGAGAGGGTGCCACGAGCACCGACATGCTTGACGTTTACCAGGCGCTCGCTCCCGACGGACGCGACGTGCTGCACCCGTGGCCGCTGCCGCCCAAGCGGACCTTGACCACCTACGCGCTCGAGGAGGGCGGCAAGCGCAAATGGGGGACCGAGGTCACCGGGTTCATGGGCAAGGATGGGAATGTCACGAACGTCTTCGCGCGCCGGGTGACCGGCACGTCCTCGCGCGACCTGACGCCGGTCCCCGGCAGCGAGTTCGTGCTCGAGGCCGAGCTCGTCCTCATCGCGATCGGCTTCTCGCATCCCGAGCACGCGGGGCTCGTCGCGCAGCTCGGACTCGAGCTCGACAAGCGCGGCAACATCACCACCAGGCAGACCTACCGCACCTCGGAGTCCGGCGTCTACGCCTGCGGCGACGCCCGCATCGGTCAGTCCCTGATCGTCACCGCGATCGCCGAGGGACGCAAGTGCGCCCGCGTGGTCAACCAGGATCTCGGCGGCAGCCCGATGGACGCCGACCGCGAGATGCTTGCCGTCGGGGCGTGGAGCGGCGAGGTCGATCGGACCCTGCGCCACGAGGCCGAGGCCGCCGGGAACGTCAGGCCCGGGGACGAGTTCTTCACCGGCCCCGGGGCTCGCGGTCGCTGAACGGGGCCTCGGTATAGCCGATCCTGGGGGTCTACAGGAGTAGATCTACGCAAAGGCAAGCGAGGTTTTCCCCGCTTCGTTCGCGGGAATGCTACTTTTAATTAGCCGGGTGCCACGCAGACTGTGTGGCGCATTGGGGCAGGAAAAGGTTTTGAACAAGCCTGGGGTGGGGAAACCCGCCCCTGTCGGTCAGGGAACTGCGCCCCCACTTCCCTGGCTCTACCGGAGGGCTCGGATGGATACGGGCCCTCCGGCTCTTTTTTCTGCTCCGGCGTCTCCGGGTGGCCGGTATGTCACCGTGTGGGGATGGCGCTCGCGCTCGCTGCGGTCCATCACCACACCTCCATCGGCGGGACGATCGCCCAGCTCCTGAGTTCGGCGGGGAAGTTCTTCTCGAGCCTCGCCTCGCTGAGCCTGGTGCCGCTGCTCGTCGGGCTCGCCTGCTACGCGCTCTACCTCGGACTGCGCTCGCGAGCGCTGTGGGCCGCCGTCCAGGCGGCCTACCCTGAGGAACGGGTCAGGTGGCGCGACGTGTGGGGCGGATACGTAGCCGGCTACGCGGTCAACAACGTCTTTCCCCTCGGCGGCGGCAACATCGTCCAGCTCTTCCTCACACGCCTCTCGATCGACAGCGCGAGCTACCCGGCGCTCGCCTCCGCGCTCTCCACCGGCGTCCTCTTCGACTGGGCGGTGGGCCTGCTCGTGATGTGCTTCGCCTTTACCCGGGGCGTATTTCCCAAGCCGCCGAGCTTCTCCCAGCTGCCCTCGTTCGACATCAGCTTCTTCGCCGCCAATCCGCGCTTCACCCTGTTCGCGATTACCGCGTCCGCGATCGGCTTCCTGGTGGCGTTCGCCCTTTTGTCGGCGCGGGTCAAGGCGTTCTGGCAGCGCATCCGCCAGGGCCTGGCGATCCTGCGCGACCGGCGGCGTTACGGGCGCGAAATGGCGACATGGCAGGCCCTGAGCTGGGTCGCCCGCTTCGCCTCCTACTGGGCCCTGCTCGACGCCTTCCACATCGGCGGGTCGGTGACCAACGCGCTGCTCGTGCTCGCCGTCCAGGTCATCGCCTCGGTCTTTCCCTTCACTCCCGGCGGCGCGGGCGTCCAGCAGGCGCTGCTCGCGACGATCTTCGTCCACGACGCCAGCGGCGCCACGGTCGCGGCGTTCTCGGTCGGGCAGCAGATCGCCACCGGCGTGCTCTCGACCGCGCTCGGCTTCGCCGCGCTCGTCTTCATCTTCCGTTTCCGCAGCTTCCGCGAGGTGATCCGCCGCGGCCGGGAGCATCGCCGCCAGGAGGGGCGCGGCGGCGACGCAGTGCCCGAGACGGTCTAGGTTCGGTCCGACCCGTGGCTCGACCGCGCGCCATGCCCCACGTGGGCGACCCCGTGCTGGTGGTG
>DATCEM010000338.1:0-4064 GCA_036510175.1 Solirubrobacteraceae bacterium
GGCAGCAGCTGGAAACGACCTCGACCATGGCCACGGCGACGAGCACGCTGCGGGCGCAGTTCTACATGTACGGGCGGGGCAACATCGACTTCGACGGGGCGAGCCTGGGCGCCCCCCAGACCGCTGACGAGTACTACGTGCCACAGTCCACGGCGCCACCGAGTATCACCGGCGCGCCGAGCGTCGGGTCGACCCTGACGTGCTCGCAGGGGAGCTGGACAAACGACCCGACGTCGTTCTTCTACGCCTGGCAGGACAACGGCAGCGCCATCGCCGCAGCCACGTCCTCGACCTACACGATCACCGCGGCGCAAGCGGGGAGCGCCCTCACGTGCTCGGTCACCGCCGCGAATCCCGCGGGCAGCGCAACCGCCACCTCGAGCGCGGCGAACGTGCCGGTCACGGTAAGGCTCCCGACGTCACACAGGCGCCGCGCGCTCAAGGTGCGGATCACCGTGAGCTGGTCCTTTGACCTCACCCGGACCCGGCTCATCCGAATCCGGACGTCCCGCCTGCCGCGCCATACCTCGATGACCATCACCTGTCGCGGCCGACGCTGCCCGCGCCGCGCGCACGCGGCCGACGATCGGCGCCTCCGTGCCCTGCTGCGGTCTCTCGCCGGAACCCGCTACCGCGCCGGCGATCACCTCTTCCTCGTCCTGCGCGCCCCGGGGAAGTTGCCCGAGCGCATCGAGATCTTCATCCACGACGGCCGGCTCCCGACCTACAAGCTTCGCTAGCGCTAGCTCCCCGTACCCGCCCGCGCCTCCCCCGCCCGCAGCAGCCGGTCGCGCAGCTCCGCCTCGAGCTCGGGCGAGGGGTCGAACTCGGAGGCGTCGGGCAGCTCGTCGATTCCCCGCATGCCGAACAGGCGCAGGAAGAGCTCGGTGGTGCGGTAGAGGATGGCGCCGAACTGCGAGCGGCCGGACTCCTCGATCAGCCCTCGCTCGAGAAGCGTCGAGGCGGCGGACTCGGCATTGACTCCGCGAATGCGGGCGATCTCGGGGCGCGAGACGGGCTGTAGGTAGGCGATGATCGCGAGGGTCTCGGCCTGCGCCGGCGTCAGCGGCGGCGTGCGCGGCTTCGCGAGCAGGCGCCGCGCCGCCGGCTCGGCGTCGGGGTGGCTCGAGAGCTGATAGCCGCCCGCGAGCTCCCGCAGAACGAGGCCGCGACGCTCGAACTCGTAGTACTCGCGCAGGCGCTCGAGCGCGGTCACCACCTCGTGCACCTCGCTCTCGGTCGCCTCCGCCAGCGCCTCGGCGTCGAGCGGGTCGACGGAGAGGAAGAGCAGCGCCTCGATCGTCCGCTCGAGCTCGGCGGTCATGCCACGCCTTCCGCGGCGGCCGGTCGCTCGGGCGCACGTGCATGGACGGTGATCGCCCCGAAGGGCTCGTCCTGAATCCAGGTGAGCTCTCCCTGCTTGTAGAGCTCGAGGACGGCGAACAAGGTCACCGCGATGGTCACCCGGTCGGCGTGCTCGACGGCGTCGTCGAAGTCGAAGCGCCCGCGGCGGAGCAGCGTGCGCAGATGGGTGAGCCGTTCGGCGACGGTGACCTTCGGCGCGATCAGGTGCCCGACGTCGATCGGTTCGGGGAGGACCAGGAGCCCGCCGAGCGCCCGCCCGAGCACCGCCGGGTCGTACACGGCGCTCGCCTCGGCGAGCGGCGCGCGCCGCAGGCTCGGGGGCAGCGGCGCGGAGCGGAACCGATGCCCCTCCTGCGCGCGCATCCGGTCGCCGAGGTAGCCGGCGACGCCTCGGTAACGGTGCGCGTCGAGCAGTCGCGCGAGGAGCTCCTCGGCAGCCTCACCGGGATCGAGCTCGATCGTCTCGATCTCCTCACCGGGCAGCATGAGACGAGATTTGAGTTCGAGCAGGGCCGCGATGAGGACGAGAAACTCGGTTGCCAGCTCGAGGTCGAGATCGCCCCGGCGCTCGAGATGATCGATGTAGGTGATGACGATCTCGGCCAGGTCGACCTCGAGGAGATCTATCTCCTCGCGCAGGACGAGGGTCAGCAGCAGGTCGAAGGGACCGGCGAAGACGTCAAGGTCCAGCTCGAGGTCGGCAACGCTCACTGACGTGCAGAGGCTACCGGCGGGGTCGGACTGGGCCCACGCCCATCGCCTGGCGTACGTCGAGGAGGGTCGGCGCGGCGATCGCGCGGGCCTTCTCGGCGCCCGCCTCGAGGATCGCCTCGAGCCTTCCCTCGTCGGAGCGCAGCTCGTCGTAGCGCTCGCGCACGGGCGCCAGGTACTCGATCACGGCCTCGGCCACCGCCTGCTTGAAGGCGCCGTAGCCGGCGTCCCCGAACTCGCCCTCAACCGCCTCCGGGGTGGTTCCCCGCACGGCCGCGAGAATGTCGATGAGGTTGGATACCCCGGCCTTGTCGGGCGCGCGCGTGATCTCCTTGCCCGAGTCGGTGACGGCGCTGCGGAGCTTCTTCAGGATCACCTCAGGGTCGTCGGTCACGAGCACCGTGCCCTGCTCGCTGCCGCTGGTCGTCGACATCTTGCCCTCGGGGCGCTGGAGGTCCATGATCCGTGCTCCGACCTCGGGGATGCGGGCTTCGGGCACGACGAGCGTCTCGCCGAAGCGGGCGTTGAAGCGCTCGGCGACGTCGCGCATGAGCTCGACGTGCTGGCGCTGGTCCTCTCCCACCGGTACCTCGTCGGCCCGGTAGACGAGCACGTCGGCCGCCTGGAGCGCCGGGTAGAGGAACAGGCTCGCGGAGACCAGCTCGCGCTGGGCTCCGGACTTCTCCTTGAACTGGGTCATCCGGCCCAGATCACCGTACGCCGTCACGCTGCACAGCAGCCAGCACAGCTCGGTGTGCTCGCGAACGTCGGACTGGCGGAAGAAGACGCAGCGCTCGGGGTCGATGCCCGCGGCGAGGAGGATCGCGGCGGTGTCGTACACCGCCGCCCGCAATCCCGCCGGCTCGTAGGGGACGCTGGTGGCATGGAGGTCGACGAGGCAGTAGATCGCCTCGCCACGGTCCTGGCCGGAGACCCACGGCTGGATGGCGCCGATGTAGTTGCCGAGGTGCTTGCGACCGGTCGGCTGGATGCCGGAGAAGATGCGCATGGTGCGAGCGGCAGGCTAGCGGGCGCAGCGCGCGAGCTACGGGCGGGCGGGGAGGCGAGCGCCGGTCGAGCCGCGCCCCACGTCGTTCGCGGGCTTGCGCTCACGCGAGAGCAGCGCCGCCGCCACGACGCCGCCGACCGCGCCCGACGCGTGGTCCTGCCAGGAGATGCCGTAGTGGGGCACGATGCTCGTGAGCAGGGCTCCGCCCCAGACGGCGCCGACGATGCCGCCGACGAGCACCTCGAGCAGGCTGCGGTTGAACAGGCCGCGTGCGAACAGGTAGGTGGCGTATCCGAACACCACGCCGCTCGCGCCGACGACCTCCTCGTTCCCCGAGGCGATCAGCCACGTGCCGATCCCGGCGATGAGGATGACGATGACCGTCACCGCAGCCAGGCGCCGGGCGCCTTCGAGCGCGATGATCACCCCCATGAAGACGAAGGGGATGGTGTTCGACTCCAGGTGCTGGAAGCTGACGTGGAGGAACGGCGCGGTGAAGATCCCCCACAGGCGTCCGATGTTATGTGGATAGATCGCGCCGTCGCCGTCGAGCCCCTGGCCGTCGAGCTTGTTGATTCCCTCGATGACCCACATGAAGACGACGATCACGGCCAGAAGCTGAAGCCCGCCGAGCTGAAGCTGGGCGCGGCGGCGCAGGGGAGCCTTGGTGGTCATCGCTGACGACCATGGTGGCACACGTCGATGCTCAGCCCAGCGCCTCCACGGCGACCGCCAGCGCGACCTCCGCCCGCTGCCTCAGAGACTGCGCGAGCACGAACTCGCCCGGGGTGTGGGCCCCTCCCCCGCGCGGGCCCAGTCCGTCGAGGGTGAGCGAAATCGCCGAGGCGAAATGGCTGGCGTCGCTGGCGCCGCCCCGCGGGACGCCGGCGATCGGCCGGCCGAGCCGGGCGCCGGCCCGGGCGAGGAGCGGCTCCGCGGCGTCGGTGGTGTCCATCCCGGGCCAGCGACGGAGCATGGT
>DATCEM010000339.1:0-3431 GCA_036510175.1 Solirubrobacteraceae bacterium
AACGTGCTCGTCGCCCACGGGGTGGAGCGCGGCGACCGCGTGGCCATGCTTCTCCCCCCGACCCCCGAGACCGCGGCGGCCTTCCTGGGCACGTGGAAGGTCGGCGCCATCCTCCTCTCGATGTCGATCCTCTACGGCGACGACGGGATCCGTCACCGCGTCACCGACTCCCAGGCCAAGTTGCTCGTCACCAACGCCGCGAACGCCGACCGGATCGAGCGCTCGCTGGTGGAGCAGGTCCTGATCCTCGACGACGAGTTGTTGTCGCACGGCTCGAACTCGTTCGCCTGCGTCGATACGGCGCCCGATGACCCCGCCCAGCTCTATTACTCCTCGGGTACCACCGGACTGGCCAAGGGGATCCTCCACGCCCATCGCTACATCCTCGCCCACGAGGAGTTCGTCTACTGCCACGATGTCCGCGACGGGGAGGTGTTCCACGGCATGGGCGAGTGGGCCTGGGCCGCCGGGATCTGTCCCCTGATCGGGCCATGGCGCTACGGCGCCGTCCAGGCCGTCTACCAGCGCGAAGGCGGCTTCGATCCGCGCAAGCAGCTCGACTTCCTCTCCCGCCACGAGGTGACCAACGTGTTCGGCACGCCCACGGCGATCCGCTCGATGATGTCGATCTCCGACGCCGGCACGCGCTACCCGCAGAAGTTCCGGATCGTCTGCTCGGCCGGCGAGCCGCTGAACCCGGAGGCGATTCGCTGGTTCCGCGACCAATACGGCGTCACCGTGCTCGACTACTACGGCCTCACCGAGTCCTACCCCCTATGCGGGAACTTCCCCTTCATGGAGGTGCGCGAGGGGTCGATGGGCAAGCCCGTGCCCGGCTGGGAGGTGGCGATTCTCGACGAGGACGAGCGTCCCGTGGGGGCGGGCGAGCGCGGGGAGATCTGCCTGAAGGCGCGGAGCAACCCTCACTACCCGCTCGGGTACTGGAATCGCCCCGAGGAGGATTCGCGAGAGGTCTTCGGCGGCGGCTGGTTCCACACCAAGGACGCCGCGAGCAGCGACGAAGAGGGCTACTACTGGTACGAGGGCCGCGCCGACGACGTGATCATCGCGGCGGGGTACCGGATCGGGCCCTTCGAGGTGGAGTCAGCGTGCCTCGAGCACCCCGCGGTGGCCGAGGCTGCAGCGGTCGCATCGCCCGACGAGCGGCGGGGCAACGTGGTCAAGGCGTTCGTCGTCCTCGCCGCCGGGCACGAGCCCAGCGACGCGCTCGCCGAGGAGATCAAGGCCTACGTCCGCGACCACCTCTCCGCCTACGCCTACCCGCGCCGGATCGAGTTCGTGCCCGACCTGCCGAAGACCCTGACCGGGAAGATCAGGCGCATCGAGCTGCGCCAGCGGGAGTTCGCGCAGGACCGGTGAGAGGCGCTCAGCCGGCGGCGCCGGCGCGCGCGTGGGTCCGCATCTCGGAGAGGATGCGCTCGAGCCTTGGCTCGGTGACACGATCCACGTGGGTCATCGCCGCCGCCACCGCGGGGTGAACGGCGGCGATCTGCGCGTGCATCTCGTGGGCGACCGCGCGGTAGCTCGGGTGTCCCTCGCGACCGGAGCGCAGCTCGATGAGCTGCATCGCCTCGCGGGCGTTGAGGTCGAGGATGAAGCGGATCCGGTAGCCCAGGCACAGCGCGTACGGCGCCGCGCGCGCCAGTCCGATCTCGACGAGCCGATCGTATTCGCGGTGGGAGATCTCAAGCGCGCGGCGGTACTCGTCCTCACAGCCCGCGAGCTCGACCTGGTCGGGCACTCCCGCGCCGAGGTCGGGGGTCAGCCCCTGCCACTGGACGGTGAGCATCCGGTGGCGCTGGAGGTCGCGGAAGGCGCCGTAGTCCGAGACGATCTCGAAGCGGTAGCGGAGCGCCTCGAACCCGCGCCCGGGCCGATGGCGGCGATTGGCCCGCTCGCCGATGAGCTCGCAGAGCAGGGCGGCGCGCTGCTCGGAGTCGAGCGCCGCGACGGCAGTGGCGATCGTCGACTCCGAGCACGCCGCCGCCTCGAAGAGCAGCGCCGCGAGCAGATCGCTCTCCGCGCCCTCGGCGCGCAGCAGCGTAACCGAGGGACCGTCGGCCCCGTCGCGGAGATCGAGGCGCTCCGCCCAGCGCCGGGCCGTCCGCTCGCGCTGCTCGAGGAAGCGCACCCACTCGCCCCCGCGATCGGGACGCTGCACTCGGGCGACGAAGCTCGGGATCACGAGCTGGAGCTCGTCGAGGATCATGTGAGCGTAGTCGCGGGCCTCGGGCAGGGGATGGGCGAGGAGATGGAGTACGAGCTGCTCGTAGGTCTGGCCGGTGGCGAACATCCCCATGTGCGAGAGCGAGCTCGCGGGCAGCAGGCCGCGCATGAGGTCGAGCGCCTTCGCTCTCACCGCGCGCGCGTGCGCCGCCGGGGCCTCGCCGTCGGCGCGGGGGAACTCGCGCTCGGCCCAGGCGCCCACCCGGCCGAGCAGGGCCGAATAGGTCGAGAAGACCTCGTCCATCGCCTCCGTGTACTGCGGGCCGAGCTCGGGGTCGCGGTAGTAGCGAAAACCGCCGGGTGGTTCGGGCATCGGGGCGTCGTAGCTCAGGTAGCGCGTGGACTGCTCGAGGTAGGCCCCGAGCCGCGGGCGCTGGAGCACCTTGGTGAGAACGTTGGAGACCCATTCGCAGGCAATGTGGGCGCCGCCGAGCTGCGCCACCGAGTCATCCCCGTAGCCGACGAAGATCCGCTCGTAGAGCTCGGCGGCCCGGCGTCCCTCGGCGCCCGACCCCTCGGCCTCCTCGCCGCGGTCCCCCGGCTCGGGCAGGCCGTCGGCGAACTCGTCGAGGAACAGGCGCCGGAGCGTCCCCTGGTAGCGCGAGTAGCGTGCGAAGAGCGCGCCCTTGACCGTCTCGGGGAGATTGACCAGCCCGAACACCGGCCGATCGAGGTTCGTGAAATGCGCGCTCAGGCGCTCACGCTCTGCGGTTGTGAAGCTCTCGACGGGATACTGCACGGGTCGCCGATCGTAGCGGTGCGATCGGCTGGCGCCGATTGCCTTGCGGATTTGCCTGGCGGCAGATCCGCCGGTGCGTTCGGCTGGCGCCGATCAGTAGACCTTCTTGCACGCCGTCAGCGCGGTGGGCTTGTCGGCGGTCGGGATCTTGGCGATGACCGCCCGCTCGCAGGCCTGCTTGAGGATCGTGCGCAATCGGGCGACGGCGGCGATGTTTCCCGTCTTCACGCCCTCGCAGGCGCGCTTGGCCGCGGCTCTCTGGCTCACCGGAACGTAGGGGGAGGATCCCAGCACCTTGAGGCAGGAGGCGGTCGCCTTGTGCAGGCTGGCGCTCAGGGATGCGGCGGGGCTCGCGTGCGTGGCCGTGGTCGACTTGGTCGTCGAGGTCCCGCCGCTCCCACAGCCGGTGAGTGCTCCGATCGGCACGAGCGCGCAGACGAGGAGC
>DATCEM010000340.1:0-3468 GCA_036510175.1 Solirubrobacteraceae bacterium
TCGCGCTCGAGCGCATACAGCCCGTCGAGACCACCCTGCCAATCTGGTGCGGACTCGACGTCCGCCACCACTTCCCACACCTGATCGATCGGAGCGTCGATCTCCGCCGTCGAGGACCCCGTCAGGTTCGCCACCGCATCACCTCCTGATCGCTTATGCGGGCTGCGACGTTACACGTGGTGACGCGTTGCGGCGCCCGAAGGCTCTAGCATCGTCTCGAGCGCGGTGGCCGGCGCGGCGCGGATCTCCCTATGTTCGCCTCTCGTAAAGTGCGCTTTCGCGCCCTTATCGTCTCGATGTTCGTTGCCCTGGCGGCGAGCTCGGCCGCACATGCCCAGGGCCCCGTCCTCACCCCCACGCCGCCGAGCAAGGGAGCGCTCTACAGCGATGGTCAGACCGATCGCTACCTGCTCGGAGGCACCTGGGTATACCGGGCCGACCTGACCAACGTCGGCGTCGCGCAGGGGTGGCCGAGCATGGCCTCGACCGACGGGTGGTCGCCGGTCACGGTCCCCAACGTATACAACGCCGGCCAGTTCACCTCCCAGAGCATGGACGGCTACGTCGGCTGGTATCGCCGAGATTTCATCCTCCCCAAGGGCGCCTTCCCTAAGTACGTCCCCAAGCGCGACCAGCACTGGATCATCAATTTCCAGTCGGTCAACTACTCGGCCACCGTATGGCTCAACGGACACCAGATCGGCAGCCACTCAGGTGCCTATCTGCCCTTCGAGTTCGACCTCACCGGACTTCGCGCGGGCGTCAACCGCCTCGTCGTGCGCGTCAATAATCAGCGCACGGGCGCCGACTTCCCGCCCGGGCCCGGCGGCCAGTGGTGGAACTACGGCGGCCTGCTCGAGGAGGTGTACCTCCGCGCGGTGTCGAGCGCCGATATATCTCAAGTCCAGGTGCGCCCGCTCCTCCCGTGCCCGACCTGCGCATCGACGATCGACGAGCAGGCGCTGATTCGCAACGTCACCGGCGCGCCGCAGGCCGTGCGTCTGAGCGGCCGCTATGGCACCGTCCCGCTCAACTTCGGGAGCGCGACGATCGCCCCCCATGGCACGTGGACGGCGACTGCCACCGCGAGGATCGCTCACCCCAGCCTGTGGGCGATCGGGCACCCCCATCTCTATCGCGCGACCCTGACGCTGTCCGATTCCAAACGCAGGAGCCTCGGGGGCTACGTCGACTACAGCGGGATCCGCAGCATCACGGTCAAGGGCGGCCGCCTCGAGCTCAACGGGCGGCTGCTCGACCTGCGTGGGTTCAACCTCCATGAACAGACCTTGGGGGCGGGCTCGGCCATGACCATCCCCCAGATGCGGCGGCTCATCGGCTACGTGCGCTCGCTCGGAGGCGACGCGATACGCGCGCACTACCCGCTCACCTCCGCGCTCGAGGAGATGGCCGATCAGGACGGAATCCTCCTGTGGTCCGAGATTCCCGTCTACCAGGTCAAGAACGCCTACTTGAGTCAGGCGGGGTGGCAGTCACGGGCGCTGGCGCTGCTCAAGGAGAACATCCTCGCCAACCAGAACCACCCGTCGGTGATGACCTGGAGCGTCGGCAACGAGCTCCCCACTCCGGTGACCGGCGCCGAGGCGCACTACATCGCGGAAGCGGCGGCGGAGAGCCGCCAGCTCGATCCCACGCGACCGGTCTCCCTGGCGGTCAGTGACTGGCCCGGGGTCGCCTGCCAGCCGGCCTACGCGCCACTTGACCTGATCGGCTTCAACGACTACTTCGGCTGGTTCGACGCCGGTGACGGCGCCACCGCCGACCGCACCGAGCTGAGCCCCTTCCTCGACAGCTTCCGGGCCTGCTACCCGAAACAGGCTCTGATGGTGACCGAGTTCGGGTTCGACGGTAACCGGGTGGGTCCGATCGAGGAGTACGGCACCTACGCCTTCCAGAGCGACGCCATCGGCTATCACCTCGGCGTCTTCGCCACCAAGCCCTGGCTCTCGGGCGCCCTGTACTTCGCGCTGCAGAACTACGTCGCCTACCCGGGGTACAACGGCGGAGACCCGGTGGCCAATTCGCCGTTCAACGAGAAGGGCGTCATCGACTTCCAGGGCAACCCCAAGCCGTCGGCGGCGACGATGTCCTCGATCTACCACGGGACGGTGCAGATCGCAGCGCAGCGCTAGCGCGCGCGAGCGCCGCCGCGGGCGCCGGCAGTGATAATCGCTGGGCGATGAGCGCAGCCGCCTCAGCTACCGCCTACGCCGGGCGCACGGCCTGGGCACGAAACCTCGCGGCCCCGGTGCGCGACTTTCTCGGGGCGGAGACGGGCAGCGCCGCCGTGGTGGCGTCGGCGACGGTCATCGCGCTGCTGTGGGCGAACTCGCCGTGGTCGCACTCCTACCAGACGGTGTGGGCCACGCACCTGGCGATCCGCCTCGGCAGCGCGAGCCTCTCGACCGACCTGCGCCACTGGGTCAACGAGGGCCTGATGACCTTCTTCTTCCTCGTCGTCGGCCTCGAGGCCAAGCGCGAGATGGACCTGGGCGAGCTCCGCGAGCGCCGGCGACTCGCCGTCCCCGTATTCGCGGCGATCGGCGGGATGATCGTTCCCGTCGCCATCTACCTCGCCTTCAACGCCGGCGGGCCCGGGAGCCACGGCTGGGGCGCCGCGATGTCGACCGACACCGCCTTCGCCCTCGGCGCGCTGGCCCTCCTCACCCCCCGCTCGGCGACGCGGCTGCGCGTCTTCCTCCTCACCCTGGCCGTGGTCGACGACCTGTGCGCGCTGGTGGTCATCGCCACCGTCTACACGACGCACGTGTCGGCACTCGCGCTGGTCATCGCCCTTGCCCTGCTCGGGGTCGTGCTCGCGCTTCGCTTCGCGCCGATGTGGCGCCAGCCCCTGTCGGTGGCGGCGGGCATCGGCCTGTGGGCTGCCATGTTCAAGTCCGGCGTCGACCCGGTGATCTCGGGGCTGGCCATCGGGCTTGCGACCACGGCGTATCCGCCCTCGCGCGAGGATCTCGAGAGGGCCACCGCGCTCGCCTACTCCTTCCGCGAGCAGCCCACCCCCGAGCTCGCGAGGTCGGTCCAGCGCGGAGTCGGGTCCGCCATCTCCCCCAACGAGCGGCTCCAGTACACCCTGCACCCGTGGACGAGCTACGTGATCGTGCCCCTGTTCGCCCTCGCCAACGGCGGGGTCCACGTCACCGGGAGCCTGCTGGCAGACGCCGCCGGATCACCGATCACGCTGGGCATCCTCCTCGGCTACGTGGTGGGCAAGCCGGTGGGGATCGCCACGGCTTCGTGGATCGCCTCGCGTCCGGCGTTGCATGGTCCGCGACCGCCGGTGAGCGGGCCCCTGCTCGCCGCCGGGGGGGCGGTGGCGGGGATCGGCTTCACCGTCTCGCTGCTCATCTCGAGCCTGGCCTTCACCGGTCGGCGGCTCGACGAGGCGAAGCTCGGCGCGCTCGCCTCGATCGTCCTGGCCCCGATAGT
>DATCEM010000341.1:0-2244 GCA_036510175.1 Solirubrobacteraceae bacterium
GACGATCCGCGCCTCCGACTCCTCGATCACCGTCGGCGGAGTCATCCAGTTCAGCGGCTTATATCCGCCCGCATCCGCATGCACGAGCACCGACCCGTCAGCCTTGACCATGAGCAGCCGCAGCGCATCAGGAAGCAGCGCATTCAGCCGCCCCGAATACCGGACCTCACACCGAGCAACGATCAAGCGCACCGGCGGCAGGGTACGCAGAGGAGCGGACGGCCGCCCCCCGAGTGCCGACCCCGCTAGGACCGGCACGCGCAGGCCGTTCGCTCGGGGGCGGGGGTCCCCGCCCCCTATCCCGTAAGCGAGATCGTCACGGTCCCCGTCTTGCTCAGCTGCACGTTCGCTGATCCGATGCAGCTGGTCGACGGGGCCGGAAGCGCCAGGGACTTCGAGGTCGGAAGCTGGAGCGACTCATGGCCCTCCTCGCGACCGACGCCGCCGCCGGTCTCGAAGCAGACGACGTTCCAGTCCACCGATCCGGTCTGCGGCGGCGAGGCCGCGACGTTCAAGACGATCTGCGAGGGATGGCGGAAGGTGCCGTTGGTGTAGGCGACCGCGTACTCGCCGCTCGCGTGACCGGCGACCACGCGCGTGGTCGGGGCTGCCGGGGCGCCCGGGGTCCGCGCCGACCTCGTCTGCGTCCCCAGCGTCCCCGTCGCCGCCAGGGCCGCGGGCGCGAAGATGACGGCGCCGACGGGCGCAGCGGCGAGCGAGGCGTTGGCGGCAAGCGCCGTCGCGGCGAATCTGCCCGCGGCCGCCGTCGCCGCCGCGCTCGGCGCCGCGGGCGTCGTCGGCGTCGCCGTCGTCGTCGCCGGCTTGGCCCCGGTCGCCGGGCGCGTCAAGGTCACGGTCTTGGTCACCACGTGGGAGCCGCCCCCGCACCCGGCAAGGGCCAGGAGACCGACTGCCAGCATCACGCCAACCTCCGTCCTCACCGGGCGCAGCATAGTCGCGCAGCCCTGCGGATGTTCCGCTCCACCGGTCACTGCCCTACATTGGTGGGTCGATGCGCCAGCAACTTCGACCCCTGTTCGATCGGATCGTCATCAAAGAGCTCGACCCGGACCGGATCCGGCGCTCGGGCCTGGTCGTGCCGGCGGGGAGCGACGAGCCCCCGCCCCAGCACGGGATCGTCCTCGCCGTGGGGCCGGGGCTCGACTGGTGGGACCATGTCGGCGTCCAGATGCCGGTCCAGCCCGGCGATCACGTCGTCTTTCCCGCCTCGGCGGGGGTATGGGTGGAGGTCGAGGAGGAGAAGCTGCTGGTGTGCCGGGTGGCCGAGCTGCTCGGCGTTCTCGACCGGGTGGAGAGCTGTCCCGGCTGCGGCGGACGCACGCTGGCGCCGAACGAGTCCTGCCCCGTCTGCGGGCGCGAGGGCTCGCTCGCCAGCCCCTGAACCTCGCGCGGCGCCGGCTACGGCGCCACGACTGCAATGAGCCTGCGCGGCTTCCGAGGGCAGTTGGCCGGCGCCGCCATTCGCGGCGTGACCACGACCGGCGCGGGCGGACCGGCGCGCACGAACTCCGGGCACGCGTCCTCAGAGCAGCGCGAATGTCCGGCGGCGAAGCACGGCGCCCCGCTCTCGGGTACCACCGACAGGGCGCGCGCGTGCGGCGTAACGGCGGGCCGCGGCACCGTGGGCTGTCCGGCGCGCAGCGTCGAGATCTCGGCCCCGAGACGCCGCTTGAGCCGCGGCGTCGCCGAGACCGGCGCCGCCGGCACGGGGGTCCGCGTGCGGCGCGGGCTCGCGGCGCTCGAGCTGCACCCGGCGATGACCACCCCGATCAGTGCGATGCCAACGATTCCGACGATAAGCCGTTTCATAACCACCACTACGCCCGAATGACGCGGGCGTCACACCACGATCAGGCCGCGCTGCGCTCCCCGAGCTCTCGGGGGATGGCCGAGCGCACGCGCTCGAGCAGTTCGGCGACCTCGAGGTCGCCGCCGAGGGCCAGGGCCCGCTCGCACGCCGCGATGCACTCGGCGCTGCGATCCGTGCGCGCCAGGGCGTGCGCGTAGCGTGAGCACGCCTGCGGCGAATCGGGCGCCAGCCGCGTCGCGGCCTCGCAGGCCGATACCTCGCCACCGAGATCGCCGGCGAGGTGATAGGCGAGCGCGAGGTCGAGCAGCCCTTCCGCCGACGGCGAGATCAGGCGCGCCCGCTCGAGCGCGGTGATCGCGCCCGCGCGATCCATCAGGCGCAGGCGCAGGCGTCCGAGCCGCTCCCAGGCCGAC
>DATCEM010000342.1:0-5609 GCA_036510175.1 Solirubrobacteraceae bacterium
CCCTGCACCAGGGTCTGATCGCCGGTCTCGCGGGCCTGCTCGTGATCATCATCTTCCTCCTCGTCTTCTACCGGATGCTCGGGGTGATCGCCACCACGGCGCTGTTCGTCTACGCGATCTACTTCTTCGCCCTGCTCAAGCTCATCCCGGTCACCCTGACCCTGCCGGGCATCGCCGGCCTGATCCTCACGATCGGGGTCGCCGCCGACGCGAACATCGTCATCTTCGAGCGCGTCAAGGAGGAGGTGCGCGCGGGCCGCTCGGTCCGGGCGGGGATCGTCGAGGGCTATAAGAAGGGCCTGACGGCGATCGTCGACGCCAACGTGGTCACCCTCCTGACCGCGTTCATCCTCTTCGTCCTCGCGACCTCGGATGTCCAGGGCTTCGCCTTCACGCTCGGCGTGGGCACGATGGTCTCGCTCTTCACCGCGGTCATGGCGACCCAGGCAATCCTCATGACGATGGGGAACTCGCGCGCCATCGGGAGCAGCACGGCGATCGGTGCAGGTAAGCCAAAGCGGACCTGGCGCTTCGACTTCATGGGCGCCTCGAAGTACTTCTTCTCGATGTCCGGGTGCATCCTGCTCATCGGGGCGCTGGCGATCGGCGGCAAGGGGCTCAACCTGGGGATCGACTTCACCTCGGGCACGCGGATCACCGCGAGCCTCGACCGGCCCGCGACGCAGAAGCAGGTCCTGGCGGTCATGAGCTCGCTG
The DNA here is from genome assembly GCA_036510175.1 of Solirubrobacteraceae bacterium. Lineage (GTDB taxonomy): Bacteria > Actinomycetota > Thermoleophilia > Solirubrobacterales > Solirubrobacteraceae > Palsa-465. The sequence continues at coordinate 717 of DATCEM010000342.1, forward strand.
GGCGCCGGCGATGCCCAGGTCCAGCAGGTGAGCAACAAGGCGCTCGGTAAGTACGTCTTCCAGATCTCGACCAAGCAGCTGCCGCAGACCAAGGTCGGGCAGGTCGACGCCAAGCTTCAGAGCACGTTCGGTCTGCGCGGCGCCCCGAACTCTGACTCCATCGGCCCGACCTTCGGTAAGACCGTGGCCAACAGCGCAATCGAGGCGATCATCGCCTCCCTCCTCGTGATCTCGGCCTATATTGCGCTGCGCTTCGAGTGGAAGTTCTCGGTGCCCGTGCTCATCGCGCTGATGCACGACCTCCTGATCACCGCCGGCGTCTACGCCCTGACCGGAAGGCAGGTCACGACGGATACCGTCGCCGCCCTGCTCACGATCTTGGGCTACTCGATGTACGACACGATCATCGTCTTCGACCGGGTGCGGGAGAACATCCCGCGGATGCCGCGCGCCGCCTTCTCCCAGATCGTCAACCGCTCGATGTCGGAAGTGCTCACCCGGTCACTGGCGACCACGTTCTGCACGCTGATGCCCGTCGTCGCGCTGCTCCTCTTCGGCGGTAACCAGACGCTCCAGGACTTCGCCTTCGCGCTGCTCATCGGCGTCGCCTCGGGCGCCTACTCGTCGATCTTCATCGCCTCGCCCGTGCTCACGCACTGGAAGGAGCGCGAGCACGGATTCATCAACCGGCGGGCGCGGATCGTCAAGGAGTTCGGCATGGTGCCCGCCTACGCGGACTCGGTCCAGGACGTCAACCCGACGCCGAAGGTCTCCCGCCGGGCCGGGCGCCTGACCCAGCCCGAGCCCGACACGGTCTCCGCCGCCGAGTTCGAGCAGATGAAGCGCGATCTCGAGCTCGAGGAGAGCCGCGGTCGCTCGACCTCGACCCTGACCAAGCGAATGGCCCGCACGCCGAGCGCCGACTCGCCGCCGGGCCGAGCGCCCGCGCCCGCGGCGCCCGCGGCGCCCCGGACGAAGGGCAAGCCGTCGCGTCCACAGCCCCCGGCGCCGAGTAGCGAACCGACCCCCGAGGCGCCCGCAGGCGAGCGGAGCGAGCCGGCGCCTCCCGCGTCCGAGCAGCCCGCGCCTGCACCTGACATCGCCGAGAATGAAGGCATGGCGAACATCCCCAAGCCCAAGCCGCAGCCCCGCAAGTCCGGGGCGCGCAACCGCCGCCACGGGAGGCGCCGATAATGGGCCTGCTTGCGTGGACGATGATGGGCCTGGCTCTGTGGCACTTCACCATTTGGCTCCCGGACCGCTACTGGGGTGGGATCGTCGGCGCCTTCATCGGCGCGCTGCTCGGCGCCATCGTCTTCGGCTTCGTGATCAGCGGCTTCCACGTCCCGGGCCGTCACGCAACCCACCTGAGCACCGCGCTCGAGGCCATCCCCGGCGCCCTGATCGGAATGGCGATCATCTACCTCGAGGGCGCGCGCCGGGAGCGCGCGCACCGCTCCAGCGACATCGGACTGAGTTAGCCGTGCTCGACTCGGTCAGAGGCGTCGTGCGCTCGGCGATCGGGGCGGCCGAGCACGTGGAGGTCGACGTCCAGGCCGACGTCGAATCCCACACTCCCGCGCATGTCGAGGCAAAGCTCGACGAGGTGATCGTGGCACTCCACCGCGCCGCCGACTCCGCCGAGCGCCACGTCGAGGTCGTCGAGGGCCTGGCCGACACGCTGACCCCGCTCACCGAGGCCGTGGCCCGGCTCACCGATCAGATCAACCTGCTCCTGCAGGTCACCGCACCGCTGGCCGCCGTGGAACGGGACGTCGCACGCGTACGCGACCTGAGGCGCGTGGGAGGGCTCGTCCACCGCCTGGGCATGCGTCCCGCGGTCCCGCCGCGCTCGCCCGGGCCGCGTCCTCCGGTCCCGCCGGGGGCGCCTGGCGGGCCGGGCGCGTAGCTGGGGGACCTTCGGTCGGGCTCGGGAGGCATACGAGCCGAAGTGATGTCGTTTGGTCGCGGCCTGCGGGACTGATCGACATCGGTTCGAATCCGCCGCACGGCCGGGCGCTTCTGTCACATCCCCGTGGCGGATCGGTGGCGGCCCTGTGACGCGGTGGGCCCGCGCGGGCCGATCCGTCCCCCGTGGCGCCTACGCTGACGGCATGCTTGAGATCGCCAGTTCCCGTCCCGCGGTCGAGACGGTGGCGCTCGTCGAGACGCCGGCGCCGGCGCCTGTGCGGGCGCCTACCCCGCGGCTCGAGATCCCGAAATATGACTTCGAGGACGCGAGCGCGCTCGAGCGTGAGCTCGGCGTGAGCCATGTGCTGGGCCAGGTCCTCGTTCGGCGAGGACTTGGCGACCCGGCTGACGCGCGGGCGTTCCTCGCGGCGGACGAGGGCTACGGACCGGAGGCCTTTCTCGGTATCGGCGATGCCGTGGCGATGATTCGGCGCCACGTCGAGGCGGGCTCCCGGATCACCGTGCACGGCGACTACGACGTCGACGGCATCTGCGCGACGGCGATTCTCGTCCGCGGTCTGCGCGCGCTGGTGGCCCTGCGGGCCATTGGGAGTTCGCCTGGCGGCGAACATCCCGGGGCCCTGCGGGCCATTGGGAGTTCGCCTGGCGGCGAACATCCCGGGGCGAGCGTGGACTGGTTCCTCCCGAGCCGAATCGACGACGGTTACGGCCTGGCGATGAGGACGGTGGAGCGCCTTCTCGCGCGCGGCACGGACCTGCTGATCACCGTCGACTGTGCGATCACGGCGGTGGAGGAGGTCGCGAGAGCGCGCGCGAGCGGTCTCGAGGTGATTGTTACCGACCATCACAGTCCGCGGGCCGACGGCGTCCTCCCGGATGCGCCGATCGTCCACCCCGCTGTATGTGGCTATCCGTGCCGGGACCTGTGCGGAACGGCGGTCGCCTTCAAGCTCGCCCAGGCGCTCGGCGCGCCGACGGCGGCGGCGGACATCGAGCTCGTAGCGCTCGCCACCGTCGCCGACGTTGTCCCGCTCCGCGGGGAGAACCGGCGCCTCGTGCGCGAAGGGCTGCGGGCGCTCGCCAGCACGGCCAAGCCGGGGCTGCGCGCGCTGATGGCGGTCGCGGGCGTCGACCCCGGGGAGCTCGATGCGAGTGCCCTCGGCTTCCGGCTCGCGCCGCGGATCAACGCGGCGGGCCGGATCCGCCGCGCCGACGCCGGTCTCGAGCTCCTGCTCACCGAGGACGCGGCGCGCGCCGAGGCGGTGGCCGCAGAGCTCGCCGGCGCCAACGCCGAGCGCCAGGCGATCGAGCAGCGGATCCTGTGGGAGGCCGAGGCGCTCGCCGCCGAGATGGGTGAGCGCAGCGCCTACGTGCTCGCCGCCGAAGGATGGCACCCGGGGGTGATCGGCATCGTTGCGTCGCGCATCGCCGAGCGCCACCACCGTCCGGCGATCCTCATCGCGCTCGAGGACGAGGCCGGCACCGGGTCGGGGCGGAGCATCCCCGGCTTCGACCTCCTGGGCGCGCTGCATGCCGCGTCGGGCGAGCTCCACCGTTACGGCGGCCACCGTGCCGCCGCCGGTCTGACGATCGACCGCGAGCGGGTAGACGCCTTCCGCGAGCTCGTCGAAGCCCACGCCGCGGCGACCCTCACGGCCGAGCAATTGCTGCCGCTCGAGCGCGTCGACGCCGTCGCGTCGGGGACGCAGCTCGGCCTCGCGCTGGCCGAGGAGCTCGCGCTGCTCGAGCCGTGCGGCGCTGGCAATCCCTCCGCTCGGCTGCTCGTCCCCGGCGCCCGCTTCGATGACGTGCGGGCGATGGGGGAGGGCAAGCACGTGCGCTTCTCGGTGCGGACCGCGGGGGGCCGCGCGGGGGCGGTGGCCTTCGGCTGTGGCGGGTCGCTGCCCGTGCCGTGCGGCGTCCCCGTCGACGCCACCTTCCGGCTCGAGCGCAACGCATGGCGGGGCGCCGTGGAGCCTCGCCTCGTTTTGCGCCAGGCCCAGCCGTCGATGGTGCACACGCGCGCCTGCGGGACGATCGAGATCCTGGGAGAGTCGCCCGAATACCTGGCCACCGCGCTGGCCGAGCTCGACAGGCCGCTCGCCGAAGCTGCGCGCCCCGGAGCTGCTCCCGCCGCAGGTGCTTCCCCCGCAGGTGCTCCCGGGTGGGCCGGCCCGCCGGACCTCCAGCGCCGCCGTGTCGTCCTCGATCGTTGCGGCGAGAGCCCGCTCGCGGTGCTCGCCGACGCCCTCGCGGGCGGCGGCCCGGTGCTCGCGGTGTGCGCCGACGTCTCCCGTCGGCTCGAGGGGTTGAGCACCCGCACCGGCGGCTTCTCCGTGTGCTCGTACCACGCGCTCGAGAACCATCCGGCGCTCGCCGACCGGTTCGAGCACGTGGTCGCGCTCGATCCGCCGACATCGGGGAGCGCCCACGGGGCGCTGCGCGCGCGGCCGGACACCGCGCCTGCCGGCTACGCGCACCTGAGCTGGGGTGAAGCTGAGCTACGCTTTGCGCAGCAGATGCATGAGCTGGAGTACGGACTCCGTGCTTCGCTCGCCGTCCTCTACCGCGGCCTCAAGCAGCCGGGGAGGGCGGCCGGCGGGGAGCTCGAGCACCTGCTTCGCGGAGATGGTCCGCACGGCCGTCCGGCGCGACTCGCCGGCCGGCTGATTCGGGTCCTCGCGGAGCTGGAGCTCGTCAGCCTCGACCGGGATCTGCCGGCCCTGACCATCGGGAGCGCCGCGCCCACGGCGCTGGAACGCTCACCGGCCTTCAGGGTCTACTCTCAACGATACGAGGACGGACGGCGATACCTGAGCAGCGAAAAAGCCCGACGAAGCGCCTAGGCCGGTCAAAGCCCCCGGCCGGCGCCGCCGCGGGCGGCGCAGGCGACCGACGGCCCGATGGCCAGGCCGGTCGAAGCGGCGCGGACGGACGCTCGGGGCGGGCGATGCTCCTGCC
>DATCEM010000343.1:0-2538 GCA_036510175.1 Solirubrobacteraceae bacterium
CCGCAGCCAAGCCAAGGCTTCGTAGCAGCGCCAGGCCGCGCTCGGACCACGTGTCACGCCACGCGAGGACATCCTCCGGGGCGCCGAGCCGCACGATCTCGCGCTGGTGGAACATCTGCAGCCGTGCCGGGTCCTCGGACGGCTCGTGGCGGAAGACCCACGCGCCGCCGGCGTCGACCACGATCCCTCCCGGGCGGAGCGGCCCGCGGGCGGCGACCACCGGGTAGACCGGGTAGCAGGCAGCCGGCACGAGCGCGAGCTCGGTCATCCGCTGGAACTCGCTCCAGTCCTCGTGGCGGTCGGCCCGCTCTTCCTGGAGCAGCGCATCGTCCTCGCTGCCCTCGAAGGCGAACACGCTTCCGGCCAAGTGGGGGAACGAGTGCAAATAACCGCTGACCTCGAGTGTCCGGCGCGGCAGCAGCGGCGGGAAGCTCATCGCCTCGGGCTGGTCCGACGATGCCGCCTGCGTGACCAGCGCGTCGAAACGCCGGCGGATGTCCTCGAACATCGCGCTCCGGCCGTAGAGGCCGGGAACGCCGCTGTCGAGGAACAGCCCGCGCGCCAGCAGCTCGTCACGGAACGCGGCCTGATCCGCGGTGGCACGACGGAGCTCGGTCATGCCTCTTTTGCGATCAGCAACAGCGCCGCGTCGGTCGCGTGAAGACGCTCGTTGGCGACCATCAGGCGCGCCGAAAGGGCGTCGCGCAGGTGGCGCCCGACGCTGTAAGGAGTGTCGTTCTTGTAGCCGAGGATGCCCACCACCTCGAGCGCTCCGCCGCAGACCCGCGGCGCCTGCTCGGAAGCGGCGAGCTTCAGGTTGTTGAAGCGCAGCACGCTCGCCATCGTCATCAGCCGCTCGCGCCCGGCTTCGTCGTCCGCCTGCACGAAATCGTTCAGCGCTTGGGACACCTCGCCGCGGAGCAGCGCGAGCTCCGCCATGACGTGTGAGAGCCGCAGGGCCGCCGGGAGCGGTTCTCCCGGCTTCTGACGGGCGCTCGTGCGTACGAAGGCCCGCGCACGCTCGAACGCCTCGGTGGCGATACCGAGCCACACGTGCGACCACAGGATGTGCGAGAGCGGCACGAGCGACTGGCTCATCACCTCGGAGAACGGCGTGGGAAGCACCTGGTCGGCGCCGAACTGCGCGCGCACGACGAAGCCGGGCGAGCAGGTGCCCCGCATGCCGAGCGTGTCCCACACGCTCGCCGGCTCGAGCTCGGCCTGACCGGATTTGGTGAGTACGAGGATCTGATCGCCGGGCTCGGCGTCGGGCGCTCGCCGAAGGGTCGTGAAGAGATCGTCGGCGTGGACTCCGTAGCTGACTGTCGGCGCCTGCTTCTCGAACCGCAGCTCGCCGCCCTCGACCGGCGTTGCCGCGGCGATCGAGCGGCCCATGTCACCGCCGGTTCCGACCTCGGAGGTCACCGAGGCGACCAGCCGCTGCTCCTGAGCGAGCTCCCGCAGGTAGTTCTCGAACCACGGCGCCCGATCAAGGTGGCGCGCGATCGTGATCACCTGGATCTGGTGCATGGCGAAGACCATCGCGGTCGAGCTGCAGCGGCGGCCGAGCTCGAAGCAGCACCGGGCGATCGTCTCGAGCGAAACCCCGTCGCCGCCGAGTGCGTCGGGAATCGCGGCGGACAGCGCGCCGGCACCGCGCAGCGCCTCGAGCGCCTCGGACGGGAACCGGGCGTCGCGATCGACCTCATCGGCCGCGCCGCCGGCCACCTCCTCCGCGATTCGGCGTACCTCGGCCAGGAAGGCTCGTTCGGAGTCGACGACGACGCTCATCGCCTCACCCGGCCGATCACGCGCCACCGCCGTTCAGCGGCGCGTCTCCGTTGGGCGACGGTGCGAGCTCGGCGATTGCCGCCCCGATCGCACCGACGCTTTCGAACACGCCGCGGGTCAGCATGCGATCCGGGAATTCCAAGTCGAAGGCGTCCTCGAGGGCGAGCATCAGGTTCACGCTGGCATGCGAGGTCATCCCGGCAGCGAACAGGTCGGCGCCATCGTCGAGTGTGTCGACATCAACCGGCAGCCGGGCGTGCTCGCGAATCACACGCCGAATTTCGGTCCTCGCGTCCGCGTTCATCATTCGTCACCCACCCGGGCAACGACGATCGCTGCGGCCAACGGCCCCTCGTGCGCGATGCTCAGCTCCAGCTCCGTGACGCCGCGCTGCCGCGCGAGCTGCTCGGCGGCCCCGGTCAGCTCGATTGACAGGCTGCCCAGATGGTCGGTGCGTACTTCGATCGACGGCCATGGAACTGATTCGTCATCGACGTCCAAGACCTTGAGCGCCGCCTCTTTGGCGGCAAAATATCTGGCGAGTTTCCGTGGATCGGGCCCGCCGTCGGGAGCACGACAGTCGCGAACCTCGCGGGCCGTGTACACCCGCCGAAGATAGCGCCCCGCGTGGATGCGAACGGACTCTTCAACGGCGTCGATCGACACGAGGTCGATGCCGACCCGCAGGCCCATGCGGCGATGATATCGGCCGTTCCGGCGCTGACCGGGGGCGCAGCACGACCGTGG
>DATCEM010000344.1:0-3252 GCA_036510175.1 Solirubrobacteraceae bacterium
GAGCGCGTGCTCAGCCCGATCGCCGTCGAGCTCGGCGTCGAGCGGGTCGACACCGATCCCGATATCGGCAAGGTCTCGATCGTCGGCGCGGGCATGCGCTCGCATCCCGGCGTCGCCGCCAAGGTGTTCGACACCCTCGCCGGAGAGGGCATCAACATCGAGATGATCTCGACCTCGCCGATCAAAATCTCCTGCATCATCCGCGCCGATCTCGTTCCCCAGGCCGTCCGCGCGCTCCACGCGGCGTTCGAGCTCGGAGCCAACGGGATCCAGCCCGACGAGGGTCCAAGGTGAGCGCTCAGGTCCGCATCGCCGTGGTCGGGGCCACGGGGGCCGTGGGCAGGACGATGCTCGAGATCCTCCGTGAGCGGGCGTTCCCGGCGCGAGAGATCGTGCCCTTCGCCTCCGAACGCTCCGCCGGCCAGGAGGTCGCCGGCGGGCTCACCGTGCGTGCCCTGAGCGAGGAGGAGATCGGCGGCTTCGACATTGCGTTGTTCTCCGCCGGATCCTCGGTCTCCCGCGACTGGGCGCCTCGGTTCGCCGAGCGGGGCGCTGTGGTCGTCGACAACTCGTCGTGCTGGCGGATGCATGACGACGTGCCGCTCGTGGTTTCCGAGGTGAACCCCGAGGCGCTCGACGCCCACCAGGGCATCGTCGCCAACCCCAACTGCACGGCGATGCAGGCGCTCGTCGTCCTCAAGCCGATCAGCGACGCGGTCGGCCTCGAGCGGATCGTCTTCAGCTCATACCAGTCGACCTCGGGGACGGGCAAGCGGGCGATCGAGGAGCTCGAGAACCAGTCCCACGCGATCCTCCACGGGATGGAGCCCCCCGCGCCCGAAATCTATCCCCACCAGATCGCCTTCAACGTGCTTCCCCAGGTCGAGACCTTCAAGGACGGCGACGACTACACGACCGAGGAGCGCAAGGTCATCGCCGAGAGCCGGAAGATCCTCGGCCTCCCGGACCTGCGGCTGACCGTCACCTGCGCGCGGGTCCCGGTACGCAATTGCCATTCCGAGGCACTCAACGTCGAAACCCGCGAGGACCTCAGTCCTGACGATTGCCGCGCCCTGCTCGTGGGGGCGCCCGGCGTCCTCGTGGTCGATGATCCGGCGGCGGGACGCTACCCGCTGGCCTCGGAGGCCTCAGGACGTGACGAGGTGTTCGTCGGGCGCATCCGCCGTGACGAGTCCAACCCGCACACGCTCAACCTGTGGGTGGTCGGCGACAACCTGCGCAAGGGAGCGGCGACCAACGCCGTTCAGGTCGCCGAGCTCCTCGTCGCGCGCGAGCTGCTCAGCGGCTCGCGTGCAGCTCCCGCCGCGTCCTGACGCCGAGCTTGCGGTAGATGTGCCGCGCGTGCGTGCGCACGGTCTCGACGCTGACGTGGAGGCTCGCGGCGATCTCGCCGTTGGAGCGCCCCCGCTGGAGGAGGTCGAGGACGTCGGCTTCGCGGGGGGTCAGGAGCTCGGGTCCGGCCACCCTGTCGCCGGTGCCGCCATCCCGGCCCGAACGGGTCGTGGGCAGGACGTGCAGCCCGCGCGACGCCAGATGGATCGCCGTCAGCACGTCGCGCCCCTCGGTCGTCTTGGCCAGGCACGCGGTGGCGCCGAAGGAGAGCATCTGGCTCGACTCGGCCGGCGTCGGCCGGTTCCCCAGCACCAGGAGATGAGTGCCCGGGTGGTCATGGTGGAGCTCTCTGACCTCGCCGGCGCTGCGCAGCGAGCCGAAGTTAAGGATCGCGACGCGCGGCGCCCAGGCGCTCAGCGTGGCCGGGAGATCCCCGTGAGGGACGTCGAAGGCCACGAGCTCGAGGCTCTCGTCCTCGTCGATCAGCGCGCGAAGACCCCGGCTGATCAGGTCTTCGAATCGGGCTAGCGCGATGGTGATCGGGGAGCGGGTGATCATCTGAGCTCAGTCCGGTGCCCCCCGAGGGCCAATGCGTGCACATCCTATCGTCATCGCGGACGAAACGGGTTAGACCTGCCTCACCCGTAGGCGGTCGCCCCCTCACCCGATGATCACCCCGGCAAGGGGACGACGGGCGCTCGCCCGACCGCCACTATGGTGAGCGAACTTTCTAGGGCGGCAAGGGGTACATTGAAGAGCGGGGCCTGCGGGGGCCCCGCTCTTTCTTTTAGGCGGCCGCGGCCGCGACGACGGAGCTCGTCCAGTCGATCACCGCGGTGGGGCGCACGACGTGCTTGCTCATCCCGAGCTCCTTCGGATCGAGCCCGAGCGCGAGACCGACGAGCTGGGGGAGATGGAGCACGGGCATGCCGAGCTCGCGGGCGACGACCTTCGAGGCGGCCGGCTGCTGGAGGTCGAGATTGAGGTGGCATAGGGGACAGGGGACGACGAGGCAGTCGGCCTCGGCGTCGATCGCGTCGCCCAGGTGGCGCCCGGCCATGGTCAGCGAGGCGTGCTTGTTCATCGTCACGATCGGGAAGCCGCAGCACTTGTAGACGCCGGCATAGTCGATCACCGTGCCGCCTAGGGCCTCGATGACCATATGCAGGTACCGGTCGCGCGGATGATCGGCGTCGACGCCGAGGCGATCGGCGGGCCGCACGATGTAGCAGCCGTAGAAGGGACCCACGCGGAGGTTGGTCAGCGGCCGCTCGACCTTGGCCCGAAGCGTGTCGAGGCCGATCTCCTCGACGAGGAGCCAGAGGAAGTTCTTGTTCGTCAGCCCCTTTTCGTAGCTCAGGCCCTCGCCCGAGAGCGTGGAGTTCACATGCTCGCGGTACTCGGAATTGGCGTCGAGGCGCTCCTGGCACTCGGACTGCGCGCCCTGACAGGTCGAGCAGATGTTCATCATCAGCTCCCCGTCAGTCTGCTGAGCGAGCGCGAACGTGCGGGCGTTGAGGGTGTCCGCGAGCTCCTGATTGTGCTCGGCGATCACGCCGGCGCCGCAGCACGCGGCCCGGTCGAGCTCGATGAGCTCTAGGTCGAGCAAGGGTGCGACCTTGGCCATCGACCCGTGCAACTCGGGGGTGAACCCGCGGCTGACGCACCCGGGCCAGTAGGCGACCTTCATTCTGACTCGCTTTCTGTCTTGTCCTCGGCGTCCTCGTAGCCCGATATGTAGAGATTGAGCTCCTCGCGCTGGGGGCGCCCCTCGATCGTCTTGAAGATCTGCTTGAGCTCTTTTGGCGCCTTGTGCTGGTGCAGGAGCGCCTTGGCGGGCGTGACCTTTCCCCGGGCGACCGCCTTCATCACGGTGGGCATGGACTCGATGAGCTCGGG